>NZ_CALRZC010000091.1:0-29012 GCF_943372545.1 Variovorax sp. YR752
GCTGCTGGAAGTGGTCGTCGAGCAGCGAGCTGAAGACGGTGGAGACGAAGACGACATCCTGCGAGCCCTCCGGCAGCGCGAGCGCGCAGGCGTCGCCGCCGTGCAGCACGAGCGAGGTGGGCAGCATGGCGCGCGCCTGCGCCAGGCGCTCGGGCAGCAGCTCGGCGCCCTGCAGGTGTTCCGGTTTCAGCCCGAGGCGCAGCAGTTCGAGCAGGTTGCCGCCGCTGCCGCAGCCGACCTCGATCAGGCGCAGTGCGGCGAGATCGTCGACGTCGTGGCGCAGCAGCAGCCGGCGCAGCGCGCGCTGGCGCTCCTGCACCGTGGCCAGCACGTCGGCGCGCAGCAGGCTGTAGCGCGGGTCGGCCGCGCCGCGCCTGGCATATCGTGCGACGACGGCTTCGGTCTCGTCCGGATTCACGCCACCGCCTCCAGGAACCGGCGCGCCAGCACCGGATAGGTGTGATGCGCCAGCACGAACTGGCGGCCGCGCTCACCCATGCTGCGGCGCGCGCCGGGCGACAGTGCCGCGAGCTGGCGCAGGCCCTGCACCACCGCGTCGGGCGACTCGGGTGCCACGGTCAGCCCGCAGCCCGCCTCGGCCACCGGGTCGTTGCCAGCCTCGACCGAGTGCAGCACCGGCACGCCGGCCATCATGTAGTCCATCAGCTTGTTCGGCGCGATGCCGAAGCGGTACAGCGGCTGGCGCTTCCAGCCGATGTAGGCGATGTCGGCCTGGGCCAGCAGCGTCGGGATCTGCGACTTCGCGATGGGCGCGAACATCGCGACGTTCTCCAGGCCCTCGTCGGCCGCTCGCCCGGCCAGTCGCAGCTTCTCGTGGCCGTCGCCCACGAGCACGAAGGCGAAGGGCTCGTCGCGCAGGCGCGCGGCGGCGTCGAGCAGCACGTCCAGCGCGTTGGGCTCGCCGTGCGAGCCGGCGTAGACCACCAACTGGCGGGCAGCGCGTTGCTGCTGGGCGATGTGAATGGCCAGATCGGCGGCCAGCGGCTCGCCAGGCACCGCCCATTCGGCGGGGTCGATGCCGTTGGGCACGATGTGCAGCTTGTGCAGGTCCAGGCCGTGCGCGGCGAGGTGGTCGGCCACCTTGGGCAGCATCGAGATCACGCGGTCGGCGTCGCGACAGGCATCGTCCTCCGCCTTCTGGCACAGCAGCGCGAACGGGTGGCGCGGCGACATGCCGGACAGCTCGATCGGCGAGGCCGGCCAGAGGTCGTGGATCTCGTGCACCAGCCGCGCGTGGGCCAGCCGCGCGATGCGCCGCGCCACCCAGAAATCCATCGGGTAGGTGCTGGAGGCGATCACCAGGTCGGGATGGAAGTGGTTGGCCCAATGGTGGGCTTGCCTCCACAACGGCTTCAGGAATGCCCAGATGTTGAGCACGCGGCCGACGCCGTTGCCTTGATAGCGGGGCGTCTCGATCCAGCGATAGGCGATGCCGTCGATGGTCTCGTCGCCGGCGTGTTCCGGCTGATGGCTGCGCACGTGCGAGAACGTGGCGGCGACGATCTGCACCTGGTGGCCGAGTTTCACCCACTCGCGGGCGAGGTAGTACGGGCGGTACTCCATGCCGTGGCGGGGGGAGCCGGCGTAGTGGTTGATGAGCAGGATGTTCATCCCAGCAGGTCCCCGTACAACGACAGCAGCACCGCCTCCGCACTGCTCCAGCGATAGTTCGCCTGCACCGCCGTCCGCCCCGCTTCGCCCATGGCGCGAACCGTCTGCGGCGCATCGACGATCTCGCGGATCGCCGTGGCGATCGCGTGCACGTCGGTCGGATCGACGCAGCGGCCGCAGCCGTGGCGCTCGACGATGTTCTTCCACAGCGGGAAGTCGGAGGCGATCACCGGCAGGCCGGCGGACATGTACTCGAACATCTTGATCGGCAGCGCATCGAGGTAGCTCGGCATCGGCAGCAGCGTGACCAGGCCGGCGCTGGCGCGCGCCATCACGCGGCGAACCTCGTCGCGGCCGACGTGGCCGAGATGATCCACCTGCGCCCAGCCGGGTTCGGCGGCGAGCGCAGCCTCGAGCACGGCGTCCTCGATGCGGCCGGCCAGCAGCAGCCGCACGCCGGGCAGCTTCGCGATCGCTCGCACCATCTCGAAGGCGCCACGCGTGCGCGTGATGCCGCCGACGTAGCAGACCGCCCGCTCGCGCGGCTGCGGCGCGGCTGGCGGCGCCAGCTCTTCGGGGAAGGGATAGTTGGCCACCACCACGCTGCGGCGCGCCACGGCCGCGAAGCGCTGCGCGATGTGCGGCGTGGCCGCCACCACGGCGGCGAGGCGGCGCACACGCGCGTTCTCATAGAGCTCGAAGCTGCGCGACACGGTGCCACGCATCCACGGCCGGATCCACTGCTTGGTGAGGATCTGCCGCGGCACGTCCTCGTGGGCGTCGTAGAGAGCCGGGATGCCTTCGCGCTGCATCGCCGCGGCCAGCGGCAGCAGTTCGGGGTCGTGAACATGCACCAGCGCCGGTGCGAGCTGCCGCACCGCGGCGAGCGCACGCGCCGGCTGCACGCGCATGCGCGCCAGCCGGCCGGCGGGGCGCTCGCCGATGTCGACGATGCGCACGCCGTCGACGGTCGCGCTGCCCAGACCGTCGCCGACCACCTGCACGACCTCGTAACCCGCCTTGGCGAGCGAGACACATTCCTTGCGGAAGATGCGGATGTCATCGCGCGGGTGCACGGTGGTCACGTGAACGATGCGCTTCATGCCGCGTTCTCCCGCAGCATGCCGTGGCCGAGTGCACGACCCGGCCGGTTCGCTTCTTCGAAGAACAGGCGGTGCCACACAGCCAGATTGAGCGCGCGAAGGCGCACGGCCAAGGGCGCGCCGGCGAGCGAGATGCCGTGGCGTGCCGCCAGGTCGTGCACGAAGGCGCTGCCGCCGAGCTGCTGCGCCAGCCAGCCGGCCAGCGGCCCGCCGAACCACTCCTGCTCGGGAATCGGCCAGCCCTGCTTGTCACGCCGCCAGACGATCTCGGCCGGCAGCGTGTTGGCCATCGCGGCACGCGCCAGCCACTTGGTCCAGCCGCCGTGCAGCTTGCAGGCCGGCGGCACGCTGCACAGAAACTCGACCAGGCGCCAGTCCATGAAGGGCATGCGCGACTCGACCGACCAGGCCATCGCCGTCTTGTCGGCATAGAGCAGCAGGTTGCGCAGGTTGCCGAGGAAGTCGCCGCGCAGCGCCTCGGCCAGCGTCAGCGAGGGGTCGGAGCCCATGCCCAGCCGCTTTACCAGCGCCGCCAGCGCGCCGGGCCCGGCCAGGCGGCGCAACGCACCGCCGGCCAGGCCGATGCCCACGTGAGAACCGAAACCCTGCATGCCGGCGAGCATCGCATGCGCTTCGCTGATGGCCGAGCCGAGCGGCGCGTGCACCAGGCGGTTGCGGACATAGCGGCCGTAGCCGGCGAGCTGCTCGTCGGCGCCCTGCCCGTCCAGCGTCACCACCACGCCGCGCTGCGCGACGAGGCGGAAGGTGTGCCAGCTGGCCATCAGCGTATTGGCCGGCGGTGTGTCCAGGGCCCACAGCATGCGTTCGTGTGCGACCGGAACGCCGGCGGCGCGCGGCTCGATGCGGTTGGAGCGCACGTCGAGCTGCGTGGCCACACGCTCGATGAATTCGCTTTCGTCGTGGGCCTTCAGCGCCGGGTCGGTGTAGACGCTGGAGAACACCTCCTGCTTCTCGCTCGTGCCGCGTGCACGCAGCTCGGCGTTGACCAACGCGGCAATGCTCGAGCTGTCGAGACCACCGGACAGCGCCGTGCCCAGCCGCACGTCGGCGCGCAGGCGCAGGCGGACGGCATCGGCCAGAAGTTCCGCGTAGCGCTGCTGCAGGCGCGTCGCCTCACGCTCATCGAAGGGCACCTGCTCGGCATCGGGCGAACTCTCCGGCCAGCGCCAGAACGCCCGCGGCACGAGGCGGCGCGGTTCGTCCAGCGACAGCTCGGCCCAGTGGCCGGCGGGAAAGCGCGTGATGCCGACGAACTCGGTGCCCTCGCGCCAGGCCTGCGGGCCGCGCCGCAGGAACTCGGCGCAGGCCGCTTCGTCGGCGATGGCACGCACGCGCGGATGCACCAGCAGCGCCTTGATCTCGGAGGCGAGCAGCAGCGCGCCGTCATCGCCGCGCCAGAGGTACAGCGGCTTGACGCCGAAGCGGTCACGCGCGACGAACAGCGTGCGCCGCTCGCTGTCCAGCACCACCAGCGCCCACATGCCGTTGCAGCGCGCCAGCGCGTCGGGGCCCCATTGCTCGAGCGCGGCGAGCAGCACCTCGGTGTCGCTGTGCGTCACGAAGCGGTGGCCCAGCGCCTCCAGCTCGGCACGCAGTTCGGGGTGGTTGTAGACCTCGCCGTTGTAGACCGTCCAGCGCGGGCCGCGCCGCATCGGCTGGTGGCCCCAGGGCGACAGGTCGACGATGGACAGGCGCCGGTGCGCGAGCCATAGCGTGGCCTCGCGCCCGGGCTGTTCGCCGACGAGGCCCTGTGGCTGCCACGGCGTAGCGGCTTGCATCACCGGCGCCGGCGTGTCGGCGCCGCCGAGCACGGTGACCTGCGTGCCATCCCAGGCGAGAAAGCCTTCGTCGTCGGGGCCGCGGTGGCGCAGCGTGCGCGCCATCGCCTCGATGGTCGCCGCGCGCGTCGGCGCGCCGGGCGTGAAGGCGAGCACGATGCCGCACATGTCAGCTCGCCCTCGCGAAGAGGCCGCGCAGCGACTGCGCGCGCAGCAGCCCGAGCGGGAACATCGACAACGCAATCACCGCCAGCAGTGCGAGCTTGGCCACCCAGGCCACCGGGCCGGCGCCGAGTGCCGCGTCGAGCGCCGGCACCGCCAGCGCGACGAGCGTGAACAGCGCCGTCGCCGCCGCCAGCGCAGCGCCGCGCAGCGGCATCGGATAGAGCTTCTGGCTCGCGACGAGCCAGGCGCCGAAGAACAGCGCCGCCGCCGCCAGCGTGGCCAGCGCAGCGCCGGCCGGCCCGGCGATCGGGATCAGCATCCAGTTCAGTGCCGCACCGAGCAGCGCGCTGCACAGCGTGATCAGCAGCTGCCAGCTCGTCTTCTTCGCGATCGCGATGCCCGGCGCGAAGATGTACATCTGCGCCAGCAGCGCGGCCGGCGCGAGCCACATCAGCAGCGGCGCGGCGCTCGCATAGTCGGCGGTCGCGAAGGTGGCGATCAGCTCGCGGCCGAACAGGCCGATGGCCAGGCAGGCCACCAGCGCCACCGCGACGAAGCCCTCGAACAATCGAGCCAGGCGCGCCGGCGTCTCCGGCTCGTGGTGGTGCGCGTAGATCAAGGGCGTCAGCGCGCCCTGGATGCCCACCAGCACCAGCGTGACCATGCCGGCCAGGCGGCTGGCGATGCCGAACTGGCCGACGTCGTCCAGTGTCGCCAGCGCGTTGAGCATCAGCCGGTTGATGTAGAAGCTCGCGAACACCGCGATGCCCGCAGGCACCAGCGGCAGCGAGAAGCGCAGCATCTCGGCGAGGTCGGCGCGGTGCAGGACCAACGACAGCTTGCCGCGCAGCCACCACAGGCTGAGCCCCGTGCACAGCGCGGCGGCGGCGAACTGTGCCCACAGCACGCCTTCCAGCCCGGCGCCGAGACCGAGCGCGAAGGCGGTGACCAGCGCCATCGTCAGCAGCGCGTAGAGCACGCTGACCGCCGCATAGGCGCGCGGGCGCAGCTCCCAGCGGAACTGGTTCTGCAGCAGCAGGAACAGGCCGTTGATCGCGATGAAGGCCAGGCCCGCGCGCAGCGCGCCGCTGAAGCGAGCGTCGCCGAGCAGGGCGTGCGCGATCGGCTCGGCCAGCGGCAGCGTGACCGCGGCGAACAGCGCGTAGCCGGCCAGCGTGAAGCTCCACGCCGTGCCGGCGAGGCGCCGCCGCGCCTGCCCCGCCTCGCGTTCGTTCCAGAAGCGCGCCAGCGCTTGTGCGGTCTCCAGCGGCACGACCAGGTTGATGAGCACGCCGCAGGTGACGATCAGGTCCAGCGCGCCGTAGTCGGCCGGCGCCAGCACGCGGGTGTACAGCGGCAGCATCAGCAGCGCGATGCCGCGCGCGAGGATAGCGCCCGCAGCGTAGATGGCGCCGTCGCGCCACAGCGCGCCGATCATGCGGCCGCTCCCTTCGCGAAGGCGATGAAGGCCTCGCGCAGCGCGGGCTTGTCGTCGAGCTGCAGCGCGCCGGCGCCGAAGCGGTCGATCAGTGATCGCACACGGTCGCGGGCCGCGTCCTCGGCGAGGCCGCAGCCATGCAGGTGCGTGACCTGTGCGGGCTCGCGCCACCAGACCGGCGGGATGTCATCGCGCAACAGGCACAGCAGCCGCGCACCCACCGCAGCGGGCGACCAGTGCCCGGCGACGAAGGCATGGGCCTGCGCGCCCAGCCGCTCGCGCTCGGCCCGGTCGGCGGCGAGCGCCTCGAGCGCAGTCTCCAGCGAATCCGGATGCACGAATCGCGTCGGTGGCATCGGCAGACCGCTCGCATCGGCCGCCACGCGGCCGGCGTTGTAGCCGCCGATCAGCACGGCGCGGCCGACACTCGCGGCCTCGGTCGCGAAGGCAGCCATCGGCGTGTCGCTGTAGAGCTGGTCGATCGCCAGGTCGCAGTCGCGCAGCGCCTGCATCACCTCGGCGTTCGGCCGCCCTTCGATGGTCACCAGTTCGATCGCCACACCCTTGGCGCGAAGCGCCTCGACCACCGCCCGGATGCGCGCCGTGCCCTTGAGCACCGGGTGCGAGGGGCTGTGCAGCGCGCGCAGCGTGGTGCCGTTCGGTGCCGGCGCCGCCGCCTGCGCAGCACGCGGGATGCCGAGCGCGAACCAGTCGACGAAGCGCCTGCGGTGGAAGTGCGCCGTGGCCAGCGCGTTGACGCACAGGCTCGCCTGCCGTTCCAGCCGCGTGACCTTGCGCTGCTGCCGCGCGGCCGCGAGGCGCACGGCGTCGAGGTCGAACGGCCGGTCGGCCGGGAACCAGCCGCCGTCGATGTAGGGCGGCCGCGCGTCGGAGCCGACGAACACCACCACCGTGCGTTTGCCCAGCCAGCGCAGCAGGTTCAGCTCGAGGCCGGTGTTGGTGATCGTCTCGCCGTAGAGGAACACGAAGGCGTCGTAGCGGCGCACGGCCCAGGCCAGCACCGCCCAGCCGATCAGTTGCTGCAGGCCGAAAGCGAAACCCTTGGCGACAGGTCGCGAGGCCGGCAGCGCGGCACGCCGCGTTCCCCAGTGGGCCCACCAGCGCACGATGCGCGCCGGCACGGCCTGCGCGCTGTAGGCGAAGCGGTGCGCGTAGGCGCAGACCAGGTCGGCGCTGGCGCCGTTGGCACGCAGACCTTCGACGAACCCGGCGCCGATACCCGCCACCTCGAGCGGGCCGACGAACACCCTCATGGGGCCGCGGCGGGTGCGGAAGAGGCCCGCTGCGCCTGCAGTTCCGCCTGCAGCCCGGCGATGAAGACCTCGTCGACCTGCGCCACCGGCTCGGCCGGCGCACCGGCCACTACCGCGCCGGGCGCCACGTCGCGCGTGACCACCGACATCGGCAGCACCACGGCGCCTTCGCCGATCGTCACGCCGGGGTTGATGACCGCGTGGCCGACGATGTAGCAGCCGCTGCCGATCACCGTCGGCCGGCGGATCACCTGCGCGCCGCCGGGGCGGTTCTCGCGCAGCAGGTTGGCCAGGATGCTGGTGTGCGTCCAGACGTAGACGCCGACGCCGATGGTCGCGTGGTCGCCGATCGTCAGGCCGCCGGAGGCGTCGATGTAGGCGTTCTCGCCGATCCAGACATGTTCGCCGCAGACCAGCTTCTCGGGCATCAGCAGCTTGGTGTTCTCTCGCACGCGGCAGCTCGCCGGCAGGCCATAGAGCTGCGCACGCTCGTCGTCGGCCAGCAGTTGCGAGAGGAAGCGCAGCGCGATGTCGCGGCGCAGGCCGCGGTTGCGCTCGCTGTCGATGCGCACGCCCAGCACCTCGTGCATCAGCGCCTCGATGCGCGGCTCGATGCCCTTCAGGAAGTCATCGAGCATGGGCCGGCTCCAGCACCGCAGCCAGCGCGGCGGCCACCTGCGCAACCTCGGCGGCCCCGTACTGCTCGCAGAACGGCAGCGCGAGGCCCTGGCGGAACAGCCGGTGTGCGTTCGGCGAGCCGCCGGCCGGCGCATGCGCGGCGAACGGCGGCTGCGCCGAGACACACTGCGCGCCGAGATTGGCCTCGATGCCGCGCTCGGCGAGCGCACGGATGATCGCGGCGCGGTCGACGCCATCGGCGAGCAGGACCATGAAGGTCTGCCAGCTGTGGCCGGCGTGGTCGGCCGGCAGGCTCAGGTGGCCAGCGCGTTCCAGCGGAGTCAGCGCCTCGCGGTAGCGCCGTGCCAATTCACGCCGCGCCTCGATCCAGCCCGCCAGATGCGGCAACTGCGTGCGGCCGATGGCTGCCTGGAAGTCGGTCAGCCGGTAGTTGAAGCCAGCCTCGTGGAAGGCCATGCCGGCCGGGCCGCGCTCCATGCCGTGGCTGCGCAGGCGGCGCAGGCGCTGGGCCAGTGCGTCGTCGTTCGTCGTCAGGATGCCGCCCTCGCCGGTGGTCAGCGTCTTGCGCGGGTGCAGCGAGAAGCAGCCGATGTCACCCCGCGTGCCGGTGAAGGCGCCGGCCTCGCGGGCGCCGATCGCGCAGGCAGCGTCCTCGATCATCTTCAGTCCGTGGCGCTGCGCGATCGAACGCACCGCGGCCATGTCCACCGGGTGGCCGAACTCGTGCACCGGCATGACCGCGCGCAGCCGCTGCGGGCCGCGCCAGGCCTGGATCGCCGCCTCCAGCGCCGCGGGCGTCAAGCAGTAGCTGCGCGGATCGACATCGACCAGCACCGGCGTCGCGCCGGCCAGCAGCACCACGTTGGCCGTGGCCGGGAAGGTGAAGTCGGGCACCAGCACCGCATCGCCCGCGCCGATGTCCAGCGCCACCAGCGCGAGATGCAGAGCCGCCGTGCCGGACGACACCAGCACCGCATGCTTCACGCCCAGCCACTGCTGCAGCTCGGCCTCGAAGTTGTTGCCCTGCACGCCGTGCACCAGCATGCCGCTGCGTAGCACGTCGGCGGCCGCGGCGATTGCGGTCTCGTCGAGATGGGGCAGCGACAGGCGCAGCATGGCTTGGCGAGGTCAGCTCTTGAAGATCGCCGCCAGTGGCGGAAGCTTCGACTCGTTCGCGGCGATCCACTCGACCGTGCGGCGCAGGCCCTCGTCGAGGTCGACCTTCGCCGCGAACCCGATCAGGTCGCGCGCCTTGTCGACGTTGGGGATGCGCAGTTCGATGTCGGCCGACAGCGCCGGGCGGAACTGGATGCGCGAACTCGCGCCGACGACGCGGCAGATCGCCTCGGCCAGGCCATAGACCGTGACCACCGCGCGTGCATTGCCGATGTTGAAGGACTCGCCGATCGCCTTCGGGTGCTCGAGCGCGCACATCACGCCCTCGACCATGTCGTCGACGAAACACCAGGCGCGGATCTGCGTGCCGTCGCCGAACACCAGCAGGTCTTCGTTCTTCAGCGCCTTGCGGATGAAGATCGACAGCGCGCCTTCGCCGGTCTGGCCCGGGCCGTAGACGTTGAAGGGCCGCACCGTCACCGTCGGCAGGCCGTACTGCTTGTGGTACGCATGGGCCAGGTGCTCGCCGGCCAGCTTGCTGACCGCGTAGGTCCAGCGCGCTTCGCCGACCGCACCGGTGACGGTGGAGGCATCTTCCCCGACCTTGAAGGCCTGCGAGCCGAACACCTCCGAGGTGCTGAACTCGAGGAAACGCTCGACGCCGCCGAGCCGCTGCGCCGCCTCGAGTGCGTTGGCGGTGCCGATCATGTTGACGCGCATCGTCGTCACCGGGTTGCGCACCGTGCTCTCGATGCCGGCGATCGCCGCGGCGTGCACGACGATCTGCGCGCCCTTCATGCTGGCCTTGAGGTGCTCGTAGTCGAGCACGTCGCCGCGGATGCGCGTCAGATTCCTGTGCGTCGCCCAGGGCGTGCCGGAGAGCGTGTCGCGAGTGTCGTTGTCGTAGACGACGATGCGGTTGTGGTCCGCCAGACGGGCGATCAACGTGCTGGCAATGAAGCCGGCGCCGCCGGTGATGAAGATGGTCTTGCCCTGGATCATGGGGGTCCTTGGAATCGGGTCAGGCGGGCAGCGGTTGGCGCACGGCGGCCTTCAGCGCGGCGACCACGGTGTCCTGCTGCGCTTCCGTCAGGTCGGCGCTCATCGGCAGGCTCATCACGCGCGCCGCGGCCTTGACGCTCTCGCCGCAGCAGTCGGGGCAGCAATGCTGCGCATAGGCGGGCTGGTGGTGCAGCGGCTTGGGGTAGTGCACGGCAGTGGGGATGCCCTGCGCCTGCAGCGCAGCCTGTACGGCGGCGCGATCCGCGACGAACACGGTGTACTGCGCCCAGACGCAGTCGCGATCGGGCCGCACGGTCAACAACTCGATGCCGGAGCCCTTCAGCAACTCGCCATAGCGCGCTCCGAGCTCATGGCGGCGCTGCAGCTCCCACTCGAAGCGCTCGAGCTTGGCCAGCACGATGGCGCATTGCAGCGTGTCCATGCGGCCGCCGACGCCCACACGGGTGTGCGTGTAGCGCGCGCTCTGGCCATGCACGCGGATCTCGCGGCAGGCCTGGGCAAGCGCGTCGTCGTCGGTGAAGATCGCGCCGCCGTCGCCGTAGCAGCCCAGCGGCTTGCTCGGGAAGAAGCTGGTGCAGCCGAAGGTCGACAGCGCACCGCTGCGCCGGCCTTTGTAGGTAGCGCCGAAACTCTGCGCTGCGTCCTCGATGACGGGGATGTGGCCGTGGCGCGCGGCGATGGCGTTGATCTCGTCCATGTCGGCCACCTGGCCGTACAGGCTGACCGGCATGATCGCCTTCGTGCGCGGCGTGATCGCCGCCTCGATGCCGCGCGTGTCGATGTTGCAGGTGTCGGGTTCGATGTCGACGAACACCGGCTTGCCGCCGAGCAGCACGATGGTCTCGGCAGTGGCCGCGAAGGTGAAGGGCGTGGTGATGACCTCGTCGCCGGGCTTCAGGTCGAGTGCCATCAGCGCGATCAGCAGCGCCTCGGTGCCGCTGGCGACGGTGATGCAGTGCTTCGCGCCCGCTAAGGCGGCGAGCTGGCCTTCGAGCTCCTTCACCTCCGGCCCCATGATGTACTGGCCGTGGTCGAGCACCGCCTGCATGCGCACGGCGATGCGGTCCTTCAGCGCCGCGTATTGCGTCTTCAGGTCGATGAAGTCGATCTTGTTGCTCATCTCATTCCTTCGCCAGCGCGCAGACGCCCGCATGCAGCAGATAGCGTTCACCCGTCGCCGGGCAGGCGGCTTCGCCGTCGCCGTGCAGCGGCAGCGCGAGGCGCTCGCCGTGCCGGCTCATCCAGCCGATCTGCCGCGCCGGCACGCCGACCATCAGCGCGAAATCGGGCACGTCGCGGTTGATCACCGCACCGGCGCCGACAAAGGCGTAGCGCCCGATCGTCGTGCCGCAGACGATGGTGCTGTTGGCGCCCAGCGTGGCGCCCTGTCGGACCAGCGTGCGGCGGTACTCCGCCTTGCGACTGACTGCGGCGCGCGGGTTGTAGACGTTGGTGAAGACCATGCTCGGGCCGCAGAACACGTCGTCCTCGAGCGTGACGGCGTCGTAGACCGAGACGTTGTTCTGGATGCGCACGTTGTCGCCGATGCTCACGTCGTTGCCGACGAAGACGTTCTGGCCGAAGGCGCAGCGCGCGCCGATGCGCGCCCCGCCGCTGATGTGCACGAAGTGCCAGACGCGGCAGTCGTCGCCGAGCACGGCACCTTCGTCGACGATGGCGCTGGGGTGGATGGTCGTAGGCATCGACCCTTAACTCAATACGCCAAGGGCAGGTTGACCCGCTTGCCGTCGCGCGAGGACATGTACATCGCGATCAGCAGCTCCAGCGACTTCAGGCCCTCGCGGCCGTCGGTCTCGGGCTGGGCCTCGCCGCGCAGCGTGTTGATCACGTTGTCGTAGTACAGCGGGTGGCCGAAGCCGTAGACCGAGGTGGTCTGGTAGCTGGCGTCGTCGATGTGGGCGTCCATCTCGTGCGGCGTGTCGAACTCCCAGTGCTTGATCTGATTCACGGCCACGCCGCCGATACGCACCGAACCGCGCTCGCCGAGGATGGTGATCGAACCCTCCAGGTTCTTCGGGTAGGTCAGCATGGTCACGTTGATCGTGCCCATCGCGCCGTTGCGCCACTTCAGCGCCGCCACGCCGGTGTCTTCCACCTCGATGTTGCGCGCGAGGGTCCCGGTGTAGGCCATCACGCTCTCCACCGGGCCGGCGATCCAGTCGAGCAGGTCGACGTAGTGGCTGGCCTGGTTCATGAATGCGCCGCCGTCGAACTCCCAGGTGCCGCGCCAGTCGGCACTGTCGTAGTAGCTCTGCGGTCGCGTCCAGAAGACGTTGACGTTGACCATGTAGATGCGGCCGAAGCGCCCGCTGTCGACCGCCTGCTTGAGCAGCTGCAGCGTGCGGTTGCGGCGGTTCTGCTTGACGACGAACAGGCGCACGCCGGCTTCGTCGCAGGCGCGCACCATCGCCAGGCCGTCGCTCCAGCGCGTGGCCATCGGCTTCTCGGTCATCACGTCGCGGCCGGAACGGGCCACCTCGATCGCCTGCGCCGGGTGCAGGCCGCTGGGCGTGGTCAGGATCACGCAGTCGGCGTTGGTCGCTTCCAGCATCGGCGCCAGGTCGCGGTGGCCACGCGCGCCGGTGCGCTGCACGGCGGCCGCCAGGGCCTGCGGGTCGGGGTCGCAGACGTCGACCAGCTCGCAGCGCTCGGCATGGACCTTGACCGCCTCGAAGTGGTTGGCCGCGATGCGGCCGCAGCCGACGAGGGCAAAGCGGATCTTTCGATCGGTGATGGCGGGGCGTCGGACGTGCATCGCGAGGTGCGCGGCCCGGGCTGTGGGCGCCAGGGAGGGCGCGGCGGGCCGACGATAGGGAAGAGGCGGGATTTTACGGGATGGCGCACCGCCTAAAATCGTCGGCTGACCGAAAGCCTCCCATGACCGAAGAACGACAAAGCGCCCCCGCCTCCGACGAGAACCAGCTGATCGCCGAGCGCCGCGAGAAGCTCGCCGCGATCCGCGCCCAGGCCAAGGCCAGCGGCGCCGCCGCTTTCCCGAACGATTTCAAGCCGAAGCACCAGGCGCTGGCGCTCTCGCGCCAGTACGGCGACCTGACCAACGAGGCGCTCGAACCGCAAGGTGTCAAGGTGGCGCTGGGCGGCCGCATGATGCTCAAGCGCATCATGGGCAAGGCCAGCTTCGCGACGCTGCAGGACGCTTCCGGGCGCATCCAGCTGTTCGTCACCCGCGACGCGCTGGGCGAAGACGTCTACGCCGCCTTCAAGCACTGGGACCTGGGCGACATCCTCGGCGCCGAAGGCACGCTGTTCAAGACCAAGACCGGCGAGCTGTCGGTGCGCGTGACCACGCTGCGCCTGCTGACCAAGAGCCTGCGCCCGCTGCCGGACAAGTTCCACGGCATGACCGACCAGGAGCAGAAGTACCGCCAGCGCTACGTCGACCTGATGACCGACGACGAGGCGCGGCTGCGCTTCACGGCGCGCAGCAAGGCGGTGTCGTCGATCCGCGGCTTCATGGTCGAGCACGGCTTCCTCGAGGTCGAGACGCCGATGCTGCACCCGATCCCGGGCGGCGCGAACGCCAAGCCCTTCGTGACGCACCACAATGCGCTCGACCAGCAGATGTTCCTGCGCATCGCGCCCGAGCTCTACCTGAAGCGGCTGATCGTCGGCGGCTTCGAGCGCGTGTTCGAGATCAACCGCAACTTCCGCAACGAAGGCATCAGCGTCCGGCACAACCCGGAGTTCACGATGATGGAGTTCTACGCGGCCTACTGGAACCATCACGACCTGATGGACTTCACCGAGCAGGTGCTGCGCCACGCGGCGCGCCAGGCCACCGGCTCGGCCAGCCTGAGCTATGCGGGCAAGCCGGTCGCGCTGGACCAGCCGTTCGCACGCCTGACGGTGAAGGACTCGCTGGTGGTCCATGCCGGCCTGAGCCAGGACGAAGCGGGCGATGCCAAGGCGCTGCACGAGAAGCTGAAGTCGCTCGGCGAGGAACCGCCGGCGCACTGGACGCTTGCCGAGCTGCAGTTCGGCCTGTTCGAGGCCGCGGTGGAAGAGAAGCTCTGGGACCCGACCTTCATCATCGACTACCCGGTGGAGGTGAGCCCGCTGGCGCGTGCGTCGGACAGCAACCCAGCGATCACCGAACGCTTCGAGCTCTTCATCACCGGCCGCGAGTACGCCAACGGCTTTTCCGAGCTGAACGACGCCGAGGACCAGGCGGCGCGCTTCCAGGCGCAGGTGGCCAACAAGGAAGCCGGTGACGAGGAGGCGATGTACTACGACGCCGACTTCATCCGCGCGCTCGAGTACGGCATGCCGCCCACCGGCGGCTGCGGCATCGGCATCGACCGGCTGATCATGCTGCTGACCGACAGCCCGAGCATCCGCGACGTGATCCTGTTCCCGTCGCTGAGGAAGGAAAGCTGACGTGAACGACCGCCTCGACTCGCTCGCCGCGATCGAAGAGGCGGTCTGGCACGAGCTGGGCCAGTGCATCGCCGACAAGGCGCACCCCTGGCGAACGCCGGTGCTGGCCACGATCGACGGCCAGCGCGCCGATGCACGCACCGTGGTGCTGCGCGAGGTCGATGCGCGCCAGAAGCACTTGCTGATCTACACCGACGAGCGCGCCGGCAAGGTCCACCAGTTGCTCAACCACCCGCACGGCACGCTGGTGATGTGGTCGCCGGCGCTGTCCTGGCAGCTGCGCTGCCGGGTGCGGCTGTCGCTGGAGATGTCCGGCCTGGCCGCCTCGTCGCGCTGGGCGCGCATCCGCCTGTCGCCGGCGGCGCAGGATTACCTCTCGCCTTTGCCTCCCGGCACGCCGCTGCAGCCCGTGCCGCCGTCCCACCCGCCGGTCGCACGCGACTACTTCGCGGTGATCGAGGCCACCATGGAGTCGCTCGACTGGCTTGAACTGCACCGCGACGGCCACCGCCGCGCGATCTTCGACGGCCAGGGGGCGCGCTGGGTGCAGCCCTGAGTGCCTGAGCCCAGGCCAACGGGCGCGACGGTCAGGTCTCGTTGCGGATGGACGGATCGACGCTTCGCACCTCGCCCGTCGTCACATGCTTGACGTACACGGTGTAGTGGAAGTACCCCGGGCTGGTGTTGCAGTCGAAGAGCAGCGCGAGCTTGCGGTTCACCGTCCATGAGGGGAAGGGGAACTGGCTGCCGCCATCCTCGACGACAACGGCGCGCTGCGACGGGAAGATCCAGTCGTTCGCGTCGAGCTGGTAGGCGATCAGCACATCGCTGCCGACCACGTCCAGCAGTTCGGGAACACAGACCGGCGTGCCGTCCGCGGTGACGCTGACCCGAACGTTCAGGACATTCAGGGCGGTCGGGGCTTCCAGTTCGATGGTGTCTGGGTGGCTGGCGGTCATGATGTGCCTTTCGGTGTCATTGCCCCGTCGCCGCCGCGTGCGCCAGTTCCTCGCGCAGGATCTGCAGGTCCGGGTGCCGGTAAGGGATGGAAGCCAGCATTTCGGCGGTCTTCGCGGCTTCTTGAGCGGCTCCGCGGCGCCAGGCCAGCCGTGCCGACAACAGCAGCGCAGTCAGGTCCTCTCTCTGCACGCCAGGGTTCAGGCGGCGCGCAGCCGCCTCCCAGGCCGGCACGGCGACGTCGGTGCGGTCCACGCGTCGATACGCATCACCCAGCACCAGGCCGGCCGCAGCCACCGTGCGCGCCTGTTCGGCGTCCAGCGACTGTCCCGCAGACTCGTGTCGCCCGACCTCGGCAAGCCAGGCCTGCAACTCGCCGGCCGCCCCGGGTGCATCGCGGCGCGTCTGCAGCATCAGCACCCGGCCCTGCAGGATCAGCCACCAGCGCACCTTGCGCTGCGGGGCCGCCAGCAGTTGCGAGGTCAGGCGCCGGAGCTGGACCAGGGTCGCGTCGCCGGCCGGCGTGCCGAACTGCAACTCGGCCTCGCTGGCGAGCGTCGAACACAGCTGCGCCAGCCAGTCCTTGTTGTCCGGGTCGAGCTGGACCAGCGTCTCGAACAGGCGGCGCGAGGTGCGGACGCTGTCGAGCGCGGCGCCGCTGTTGCCCTGCGCCAGCGCCAGGCGACCGATGTCGTAGTGCGCGATGCCGGCCAGGTACTGGGCTTCGCGGTCGCGTGCCGCATCGGGCACGCGCTCCAGGGTTTCCAGCTTGCTGCGCTGCGCCGCCAGCGCCGCGCCCAGGTCGCGGCGGGCCTCGTGGGCCTTGCTGGCCCAGCCCAGCGAATTGGCCAGCTCCATGGCCACTGCCGGGCGGGCCGGCACCACGGCCTGCCATGCCTGAAGTGTCTCCCCGAAAGCGCTCAGCGCCTGGTCGGCGCGGCCGGCCTCCAGGTGCATCACCCCCAGGTTCTGGCTGGCATGGGCCGCCTCGATGCGCCACTCCAGGTTCTCCGGCGCCTGGCGCGCGAGCTGCAGCGCCAAGCCGTGATAACGCTGGAAGGCGGCTTCGGCCGCCTCGCGCAGACCGCGTCGGCGCGCGATGAAACCCACCCAGTACTCGCTCTGCGCATGGTTGTACAGGTGCTCGGGGTCACCCGGGTGGCGGGCCAGCAGTTCCCCCGTGCTGGCCGCGGCCTCGGCGAATCGCTGGGCCGCTTCGTCGAGGCGACCGGCCTGCTCCGCGATCTGCGCCACCAGGTGCAGGGCACGCGCACGCCGGCCCAGCGAAGCCGCGTCCAGCGAGCCCGGCGCCTGTGCGGCGTAGTAGGCCAGGGCGCGGTCGCCGACGGCGTCCAGTGCATCGAGCCGGCCCACGGGCTTCAGCTTGGCCGGCAGGTCGCCGAGCATGAACTCGATCAGGCCCTCGGCCTGCGCCTGCTGCTGCCGTGCCTGGCGCGCCTGCAGCACGGCCACCGCGGCACTGGCGGCCAGCGCCAGCACCGCCAGGCTGCCTGCGCCGACGGCCACGCGATGGCGGCGCAGGAACTTCCGGCTGCGGTAGGCCCAGCTGTCGGGCCGGGCGCTGATCGGTTCGTGTGCGAGGTGGCGCCGCAGATCGTCGGCCAGCGCCGCGGCGTTGGCATAACGCTCGGCGGGGGACTTCTTCAGCGCGCGCGCGACGATGGTGTCGAGCTCACCGCCCAGCTCACGCGCACGGCGCTGCGCGTCGGGGCCGCCGGCCTCGCGCAGCGCCTGCGACATCAGCGGCGCCTCGGTGGCGGCCAGCGCGCGCCACTGCGACAGCGTGCCGCCCTCGGGCTCCACGCCATGCGGCAGCCGGCCGCTGAGCAGGCGGAACAGCAGCACGCCGAGCGCGTAGACATCGGTGGCGGTGGTGACCTCGCCGCCCTCGAGCTGCTCGGGTGCCGCGTACTGCGGCGTGAACGCATTGCCGGCCTGCTGCGTGAGGTCTGCGGCCGTGCCGGCATCCAGCAGCTTGGCAATGCCGAAGTCCAGCAGCTTCACCTCGCCGGCGGCGGTGACGAGCACGTTCGAAGGCTTCAGGTCGCGGTGCAGGATCAGCCGCGTGTGCGCATGCGCCACCGCCTCCGCCACCTGCAGGAAGAGCTGCAGGCGTGCCGCCACCGTCAGCGCCTGCGAGGTGCAGTAGCGGTCGATGGGCTCGCCCTCGACGTACTCGAGCACCAGGTAGGGCTGGCCGCCCCCCGGCCCGCCCGGCACATGGCCGGCGTCGAGCAGCCGGGCGATGTGCGGGTGGGCCAGCCGCGCCATGATCTGGCCCTCGCGCGCGAAGCGCTCGGCGCCGCCGGCAGCGAACATGCCCGAGGCCAGGAACTTGATCGCCACCTCGCCCTCGTAGCGGCCGTCGGTGCGCCGCGCCAGCCAGACGCTGCCCATGCCGCCGCGCCCGAGCTCGCGCACCAGCGTGTAGGCGCCGATGGTCACGCCGGCCAGGTCGGACGGCGGCTCCATCGCCGGAGCCTGCAGGAAGCCGCTGCCGTCCAGCGCATCGAGCTCGGCCAGCCAGGCCTGCACCTCCGCGGCGAGCGCCGGGTCGTCGTCATGCATCGCGGCCAGGCGCTGCTGGCGGGCCGCTGCGGGCAGATCGAGCAGTTCGTCGAGCAGCGGCGACAGCTCGCGCCAGCGTGCGCGGTCCGGCGTGCCGGTGGCCATCAGCGCAGCGCGACCGACAGGAACAGGCGCGCCTTCTGCCAGTCGCGCTGCACGGTGCGTTCGGTCACGCCCAGGTTCGCGGCGATCTCGGCTTCGCTGAGGCCGCCGAAGTAGCGCAGCTCCACCACCTGGGCCAGGCGCGGCTCCATCGCCGCCAGCTCGTCCAGCGCCTCGTGCACGCGCAGCACCTCGTCGTCGTGCGCGGCCAAGCTGCCGATCGCGCCGGTGTCCAGGGTCACCCGCTCGGCGTCGCCACCGCGGCGTTCGGTTCGACGTGCACGCACCGCATCGATGACGATGGTCCGCATCACCTTGGCGGCGTATGCCATGAAGTGATGGCGATCAGGGAACGCGGCCGCCCCGCCCTGCAGGCGCAAGTAAGACTCGTGCACCAGCACCGTGGTGTCGAGCAGCGTCAGCTCGGCGCCGTCGCGGCGCAAGCGGCTGCGAGCCAGGCGCCGCAGGTCGTCGTACAGCAGGGCAAAGGCACGCTCGGCGGCGAGGCGGTCGCCGCTCACCGCGGCATGCAGCAGCGTCGTGATCTCTGACATGGATTGGGCAAGGGACTGCTCGAAATGTAAACGGCAATGTCGGGATTCATCGCCAGGACGCGTTTCAGTGAGCAAGGGGATCGAGCGCGGTGTCCGATGCGGAAGCCGTCGCATCGGCGAGCGCGAGACCCCGCCCGCTTCAGTCACTTCCAGCCCGTGTCCTCAGCATGCCGTACACCATGGTTCTGCCTGCCACCGAGCTTTCCGGTCCGCCGTGCGATCCGCCCGTCGGCGCCGTGCCGGCATCGCACAGCATCGTCGAGCTCGATTCCGCTGAACAGTTCGTCCGCCTGTTCGAGCGCCACGCCTCGCGGTCGCGGCGCGTCAGCGATGCACTGTCGGCGCTGCGGCTGGAGGTGCAGGTCGACGGCCCGCCCGCGGGGGAGCTTCAGGGTGCGCTGCTGGCCGAATGCGCCGAGCGGCTGTGCGCCCAGGTGCGCGCTTGCGACCAGGTGGTTCGCTGGGAGCCCACGCAGTTCGGCGTGCTGGTCCCCGGCTGCACGGCACTCCGGGCCTCGGCTGTGCTGTTCCGCCTGGCCCGGGCCGCGAGCGGCGACTATCGCCTCGACGGACGGCTGCTGCACCTGCGCGTCACCGGCCAGGTGCTGGTGCCGCGCACAGATGGTGCCGGGCCCGGCGGCGCCTAGCGCTGCTTGAACGCCGGCTTGCGCTTCTCGACGAAGGCCGACATGCCTTCCTTCTGGTCCTCGGTGGCGAAGAGGGAGTGGAACAGGCGCCGCTCGAACATCACGCCGTCGGACAGCGTGCCCTCGTAGGCCCGGTTGACGCACTCCTTGGCCATCATGATGCTCGGCCCGCTGAATTCGCAGATGGTCTGCGCCGCGGCCAGTGCCACGTCCATCAGCTCGGCGGCCGGCACCACGCGCGAGACGAGGCCGGCGCGCTCGGCCTCGGCGGCGTCCATCATGCGGCTGGTCAGCACCATGTCCATCGCCTTGGCCTTGGAGATGGCGCGCGGCAGGCGCTGCGTGCCGCCGGCGCCGGGGATGATGCCGAGCTTGATCTCGGGCTGGCCGAACTTGGCCGTGTCGGCGGCGATGATGAAGTCGCACATCATCGCCAGCTCGCAGCCGCCGCCGAGCGCAAAGCCGGCCACCGCGGCGACCACCGGCTTGCGCACCGAGCGGATGGTCTCCCAGTTGCGCGTGATGTAGTCGGTCTTGTAGACGTCCATGTAGGACCAGGTGGCCATCGCACCGATGTCGGCGCCGGCGGCGAAGGCCTTCTCGCTGCCGGTGATCACGATGCAGCCGATGGCCTCGTCGGCATCGAAGGCCTGCAGCGCCGCGCCGAGCTCGTTCATCAGCGTGTCGTTCAGGGCATTGAGCTGCTTGGGGCGGTTCAGCGTGATCAGGCCGGTGCGGCGCTCGCCGCTGCCGCGGGTGTCGACGAGGATGGTTTCGTAGGTCATGGGGTCTCCTGTGTCGCGAAACTATACGGCGCGGGCCGAGCGCCGGGCCGCTCCCAAGCCGGCCCGTATCCCCTCGGGGGATCGACCGACGTACTCGTCGGACGAGGGGCTGTCATTCCCCGGCAATTTCCGGCTTGCGCGAGAGCACCAGGTCGATGAAGGTCTCGGGGTCCTGCTCGATGCGGATGCGCGCCGGCAGGTAGCGCAGCTGCGGCGCGAACCACACCTCGGCGACCAGTTCGCCGCCCGGGCGCGAGATGCGCCGCGGCTTCAGGTGGAAGGCCTCGACCGCGCCGAAGGCCGTGAACACCGGCTCCTGCGCCAGCACGTCGTAGACCCAGCGGTCGACGCTCCTCGGCAATGCCAGCGCGAAGTCGACGGTGTTGCCGGTGCGCAGCAGCTCGGGCTGGGTCGAGAACAGCCAGCTCAGCTGCACGAACTGGCTGGCGGTGTCCTGCACGCCGCCCACGCGCGCGCGGCGCCGGCCGTTCGGCATCACGATCGCGCCCGGCTCGAACAGCATGGTCAGGCGGCGCGGGTCGCGGAACATGAGCTTGGTGTCCTCGTCGTAGCGGCGCGGCGCCAGGCCCTGCTCGGTCAGCTCGCCGTCGCTGCTCATGCGCCGGGTGATCAACGGTGCGATCGGCATCCCGACGGTGATGTCCAGGTGCACCTGGTAGCGGCTGCCCTGGCGGATCCATTCGACCTGCGCGTCGCCATGCACTTCCCCGCGCACATTGCCCACGAGCTTGTAGCTCAGCCGCGTGGAGGCAGGCCACTCGAAGGGCGCGGCTGCCGAGGCGGACGGCGCCGGCGCAGAGGCGGCGGCCACGGCCATCTCAGGCGCTGACGCCACGGGCTCCGGCGACACTGGCGCGGGCAGTTCGGCCACCGGCGGCGGCTCGGGCAGCGCAGCGGGCGGTGGATCGGGCGCCACCTGCACCACGACCGTCTCGGGCGCCGAAGCCGCCGGCTGCGGCGCGCGAACGCGGCGCTTCGGCACCGGCGCGACCACCGGCGGCGCCGGCGCGGTGGCCGGTGGCGGCGCCAGCTCCAGCTCGCGCAGGTAGACCACCTCGATGCGCGGCGGCATGGCACTCGCGGCCTGGAAGGCGTCGATGTGCTCGCTCAGTTCCTCGGCCAGCCAGCCATGCACACCCAGCACGCCGGCCGCCAGCGCGGCGAAGGCGATTCGTCGTCGCGTCGAACTGGTCCGGCCGATGCGGCTCAGCGGCCCAGCCATGCCTCACGCAGGGCCTGCGCCGACTTGCCCGGCCTGGCGTCGGCCGCGAGCTGCACCGGCGCCGCGGCGCCGGTGTCGGCGGGAAGCAGCAGCCGCAGGGTCAGCAGGCGCTGGTCGCGCGCCACCAGCCAGTCGGCCGGCTCGCCGGGCACCACCAGGCGCAGGGCGTCCTCGAGCCGGCGCACGCGCCAGCCGGCCACGGCGAGGATCTCGTCACCCGCCGACAGGCCAGCCGCTTCCGCTGCACCGCCGCGCAGCACGTGGGTGGCCTTCACGCCGGTCAGCGCACTCTCGGCGATGCGCAGGCCGACGCGCTGTGCCAGCGTCGGCGGCTGCGTCTGCCACTCGACGCCGCTGCCGTAGAGCAGCCCCCTGAGCGGCAGCTCGCCGGTGCCATGCACCCAGTCCGCCAGTTCCTTTGCATACGAGCGGCCGCCGCAGTGCTGCAGCGCGGCGGCGATGTCGGCCTCGGCGATCGGCCCGCCGGCGCTGGCCGTCCACAGCCGGCGCATCACCTCGTCCAGCGAGCTGCCGTCGCGGCGCAGCGTCAGGTCCAGCGCCAGCGCCAGCAGCGAGCCCTTGGCGTAGTAGCTGATCGTCGCGTTCGGCGTGTTCTCGTCGCTGCGGTAGTACTTGACCCAGGCGTCGAAGCTGGCCTGCGCGACGCTCTGCACCTGGCGGCCCGGCGTCGCCGCCACGCCGGTCACTGTGCGCGAGAGCAGCTTCAGGTAGCGCGGCGTGTCGATCAGGCCAGTGCGGCGCAGGAACAGGTCGTCGTAGTAGGACGTGAATCCCTCGAAGAACCACAGCAGCTGCGTGTAGTTCTCCTGCGTGTAGTCGTAGCGGGCGAACTCGGCCGGGCGCAGCCGCTTGACGTTCCAGGTGTGGAAGTACTCGTGGCTGATCAGGCCGAGCAGCTCGACGTATTGATCGTTCGTCTCGCTGCGCCCGCGCTGCGGCAGGTTGCGCCGCGCCGACAGCAGCGCCGTGCTGGCGCGGTGCTCCAGGCCGCCGTGGCCGTCTTCGCAGGTGTTGAGCAGGAAGACGTAGCGATCGAACGGCGCCTTGGCGCCCTTGCTCCTGCCCTGCCTGCCGGTGCCGTGCCAGAAGGCGATCTGCGCCTCGCAGATGCGGCGCGTGTCGGCGAGCAGACGCTCGCCGTCGAAGTCGGGCAGCGCGCCGGCGACCACGAATTCGTGCGGCACGCCGGCCGCCTCGAACTGGCCGCGCCAGAAGCGCCCCAGCTCGACCGGGTGGTCGACCAGCTCGTCGTAGTCGGCCGCCTGGTAGACACCGCGGCCGTTGGCATCGACCTTGACGGCGTGCATCGCGGTGGCCACCTGCCAGCCGCGCGGCAGCGTGCCGATCTGCAGCCGCTGCGGCTCGGCCTCGCGGCCTTCGACGCGCAGGCACAGGCCGGTGCCGTTGAAGAAACCACGCTGCGCGTCGAGGAAGGCGGCGCGCACCGAGGTGTCGAAGGCATAGACGCGCATGCTGAGCACCAGCTCGGCGCGGCCGCTGCACTCGGCCTGCCAGCTCGCCTTGTCGAGCTGCGTCAGCGGCACCGGCTTGCCGCCCTGCTCGGCGCGCAGGTCCGACAGATGCCGGGCGAACTCGCGCACCAGGTAGCTGCCGGGAATCCACACCGGCAGGCTCAGGCGCTGGCGCGCTGCGGGTTGCGGCACACGCAGCGTGATCCGGAACAGGTGGGCGTGGACGTCCTCGACGTCGATGCGGTAGGTGATCATGGACGGAGAGAAAGAGGGTTCAGCTGCCGGCCGCGCCGATGAAGCAGCTCAGCGAGGCCACCGCGGTGAGGCGGAAGCGCAGCGTCAGCCAGGCGGCCGCGCCCTGCGCAGGGTAGACGCGCCGGTCGACTAGGTAGCAGACCACCAGCATGGCGCCGTGCACGACGAGCCCGGCATAGGCTGGCATCAGCACCGCCACCCAGGCGACCAGCGAAGGCACCACGCCCCACAGCGGCAGCGAGCTGGCCGGGCTGCTCTGGCGCATCGCGAAGCCCCAGTGGATGCCGCCGAGGAAGGACACGATCACCGCCGCGTAGGCGGACAGCGCGGCGGTCACGTAGGGGTGGGCATCGGGCCGCACCAGCCAGGTCAGCGCGGCACCGAGCACGAAGGGCAGCAACCCGGCGTGGCCGAGGCGCAGCGCAGCCGGGGTGGGCGCAGGAAGCGTGGCAAGAGCAGAAGAGGCGTTCACGCAGGGCTCCGGTCGACGACGCCGCGCATTGTCGCCGCTGCCCGAGTGCTGGCAGGCCCGCGGCCCGCGCTTCACTGCGCCGCGTTCTTGGCGGCGCGGCTGACCACGAGTTGCTGCTCGATCTGAGCGGTGTTCATCGCCCCGGGGGCGCGCTTGCCGTCCTCGAACAGGATGGCCGGCGTGCCGTTGATGCGGTACTTGCGGCCGAAATCGCTGTTGCGCTGGAGCGCGGCAACGTCGCACTGCCCCATCACCTTGGCCGGTGCCGCGCCTTCGAGCATCCAGTCGCGCCAGGCGGCGGTCTTGTCCTTCGCGCACCAGATGTTCTTCGACTTCTCGATCGAGTCGGCGCCGAGGATGGGGTACAGGAAGGTGTAGACGGTGACGTTCTTCACCTCGTTGAGGTCGCGCTCGAAGCGCTTGCAGTAGCCGCAGTTGGGGTCGGCGAACACCGCCATCTTTCGTTCGCCGGTGCCGGACTTCCAGACGATCGCGTCCTTCAGCGGCAGCTTGGCGAAGTCGATCTGCGTCAGCTTGTCGATGCGCGCCTGGGTGAGGTTGGAGCGCGTGCGGGTGTCGATCACGCTGCCGTCGATGATGTGGTTGCCCTGCTCGTCGGTGTAGAAGATCTCGGTGCCGACGCGCACCTCGTACAGGCCGGGGATCGGCGACTTGTTGACTTCGTCGATCTTCGGGAAGTCGGGCAGCCGCTCGGAGAGGTTCTTGCGAATGGCGGCTTCCTGGGCGAACGCCGGTGCGCTCAGGGCGGCGGCAAGGGCGAGTACGGCGAAGCGATGCATGTCAGGAGCCTTCAGGAGTCGAGCGCGCGGGCGGTCAGCCATCGCTTGAGTGGGGTGATGCGGTTGACCAGACTCAGCCCGCGGTTGCGAAGTTCCCGCGCCGCCGGCGCCGGCTGTGCGAAGAGTCGCAACAGGCCGTCGGTGACCTGCTCCATGGCCCAGGTCGGCGCACGGCGCTCGCGCACGTAGCGGCGCAGCAGGCGCTCGTCGCCGATCGGGCGCCAGGGCTCGCGCGCGGCGATGACCTGGGTCAACGCGGCCACGTCGGCCAGGCCGAGGTTCAGGCCCTGGCCGGCCAGCGGATGCACCAGGTGCGCCGCGTCGCCGAGCAGCACCCAGCCGGGGCCGCACCAGGCGCTCGCTTCGGCGATCGCCAGCGGCCACGAGGCGCGCGGCGAGGCCAGTTGCAGTTCACCGGCCTCGCCGCGCGTGGCGGCCATCAGCGCGGCGGAGAAGTCGCTGTCGGACAGCGCCAGCAATTCCTGCGCGCGCTCGTTCGGCAGCGACCAGACCAGCGCGCAGGAGCGTTCCGGCGCGGGTGAATCGAAGGGCAGCAGCGCCAGCACGTCGGGCGAGCGGAACCACTGCCGCGCCGTGCCCTGGTGCGGACTGGAGGCGACCAGCCGCGCGGCGATCGCGCTGTGGCCGTAGTCGCGCCGCTCGAACTGCACGCCGAGAGCAGCGCGCGATGCCGAGGCCTTGCCTTCGCACAGCGCCGTCAGCGCCGGCTTGGCGCGCTCGGCCTGCTCTTCGCTCAGCACATGCACGTGCGGCGAGAAGCGCAGCGCAGCGGCGAGTTCGCGCTCGAGCACCGGCGCGTCGACGATCCAGGCCAGTTCACCGCGGCGCTGTTCCCAGGCGGAGAAGTCGATCGCCGCGCCGTGGGCGTCGCCTTGCACGTGCATGTCGTAGACCGGCGTGGCCGCATTGGCGGGCAGCGAGTCCCACACCTTCAGGCCCTTGAGTAGGCTCACCGAGGCGGTGTTGAGCGCATAGGCGCGCACATCAACAGGCGCATCGGTGCGCGGTGCATCGGCGCGCAGGCCGACCTGCAGCCCGAGCCGCGCCAGCGACAGCGCCAGGCTCTGCCCGACGATGCCCGCGCCACGCACCAGCACGTCCATGTGTTTCATCGTCTTTCATTGTAGGCAGCACGTCGTGACGATGCCGTGGCGTCGGAGTGCACAATCCGCCCTCCGCGCTCAGTCCCACGCCTCATGTCCGTCTGGATCCGACGCATCGCCATCACCCTCGGGGTGCTGATCCTGCTGGCCGTCGCAGCCGGCGCCTGGCTGATCGCCAGCTTCGACCCCAACCGCTACAAGGGCATGGCGGTCGACTGGATGAAGGCCAACCGCAACCGCACGCTGGCGATCGATGGGCCGATCTCGCTGTCGGTGTTCCCGCGCATCGCCGTCAAGGTCAGCCAGGTCAGCCTGAGCGAGGCCGGCCGTGCCGAGAACTTCGCGGCGATCGACCAGGCCGCGCTGTCGGTCGACCTGCTGCCCTTGCTGGGTGGCCGCGTGGTGGTGGGCCGCGTCGAGGCCAGCGGCGTGCGCGTGCAGTTGCTGCGCGATGCGAAGGGCAAGCGCAACACCGACGATCTGGCCGGCCCTGCCGCGTCGACCGAGAAGTCGAGCGACCCGTCGGCACCAGCGCCCGCCGGCAGCAAGGCCATCGACCTCGACATCGACCGCATCACGCTGACCGACCTGCGCGCCCGCGTGAAGGACGAGCAGGCGAAGCTCGACGGCGAACTGGTGCTCGAGCGCCTGGTCACCGGCCGCATCGCCGACGGCGTGGCCTCGCCGGTCGAGCTGGCGGCGCGGGTCGACTTCCGCCAGCCTGCGGCGAAAGGCGCGTTGTCGGGCAAGACCACGCTGACGCCGATCCTTTCCACCGGCTCGTTCGCACTGGCCGACATGAACCTGGCCTGGAAGGGCGACCTGCCCGGCGCCAGCGGCGTCGATGCGAGCGTGCGCGGCGCGCTCGCCCTGGACGGGACGAAGGGCGCGATCGACGCGAAGAAGCTCGACGTGCAACTCAGCGCCCGCGCGGGCACGCTGCAGCTCAGCGGCAGCACGCTGTCGGTGGCGGCCTTCGCCTTCGACCCGACGACGCAGGCGCTGCACGTCGAGCAGCTCCAGCTGCGCCTGAAGGGCAGCCGCGGCAAGGACCCGCTGACGCTCGACCTCGACTGGCCGCAGCTCGATGTGGCGGGAGACAAGCTCAAGGGCAGCGCGCTGGAAGGCAAGTTCTCGCTCGGCGGCGAACTGCCCGTCGCCGCCAGCTTCCGCAGCGGTGCGCCCACCGGCAGCTTCGACGCCGTCGCCCTGCCCGGCTTCGAGGCGAAGATCGGCAGCAGCGGCGCGGCGCGCAAGATCGACGGCACGCTGCGCGCCAACCTCGGCCTGCAGCCGGCCAAGTCGGCGCTGAGCCTGACGGCGCTGGACCTGAAAGCGACCGTCTCCGACAAGGAGCTGAAGCCGCTCGCGTTGTCGCTCAAGGGCCAGGCCAGCGCCTCGCCGCAGGCGGCGCAGTGGGCGGTGTCGGGTCAGCTCAACGCCAACAGCTTCGCCATCGACGGCAATGCCAACCTGTCGGCGACCCCGCTGTTCGTGAAGGCCAATGCGCGCTTCGACAGCCTGGACCTCAACACCTTGCTGCCCGAGGGCGCCTCCAGCGGCACGGCGCCGGGCGCGGGCACGCCGGCGCCGGCCGATGCACCGGTGGACCTGTCCGGCCTGCGCACGCTGAACGCCAACGTCACGCTGCGCGCCGGCGCACTGGCCTTCCGCCAGTACCGCCTGGCCGACGCACGTGTCGAGGCGCAGCTCGACAACGGCATGCTCAAGGTGCCGGTGCTGCAGGCCAGGGCCTGGGGCGGCACGCTCGACGCCAACGCGCTGGCGGACGCCCGCGCCAACCGCATCGCCGTGAAGGCAGTGGCCAGCGGCGTCAACGTCAACGCGCTGCTGAAGGACGTGGCGGCCAAGGACATCCTCGAAGGCACCGGCCGCGTCAATGTCGACGTCGACACCACCGGCCGCAGCGTCGGCGAACTGCGCTCGCGCCTGCGCGGCACGGCGGCGCTGAACGTGCGCGACGGCGCGATCAAGGGCATCAACCTGGCCAAGAGCCTGCGCCAGGCCAAGGCGGCGCTGTCGCTGCGCAGCGACGCGACCGAGAAGGCGCGCCAGACCGAGAAGACCGACTTCTCAGAGCTCAGCGCGAGCTTCCAGATCGCCGACGGCGTGGCACGCAGCAACGACCTCGACATGAAGAGCCCGTTCATCCGCCTGGGCGGCGACGGCGCGATCGACATCGGCCGTGGCCGCATCGACTACACCGCGCGCGCCACCGTGACCAGCAGCGCCACCGGCCAGGGCGGCGCCGATCTCGCGGCGCTGAACGGCCTGACCGTGCCGGTGCGCCTGACCGGCCCGTTCGAGGCGATCGACTGGAACATCAAGTGGTCGGCAGTGGCCGCCGGCGCGCTGCAGAACAAGCTGGAAGACAAGCTCAGAGGCAAGCTCGGCCTGGAGCCGGCCAAGCCCGGTGCGTCGGCACCCAGCCCCAAGCAACAATTGAAGGACAAGCTTCTGAAAGGGCTGTTCAAGTGAGCACTCCTGCGAACACGTCGATGGGCGACGTCACCGTGCGCATCGCCGCACTCAACGTGCATCCGATCAAGTCCTGCGGCGGCGTCGCGGTGCGCGAGGCGCTGGTCATCGAGACCGGGCTGGAGTTCGACCGCGCCTGGATGGTGGTCGACGAACGCGGCGTGCTGGTCACGCAGCGCGAACTGCCGCGCATGGCGCTGATCCAGCCGACGCTCAAGCAGCTCGACATGGTGCTGCGCGCACCGGGCATGCTGGCGCTGCACGTGGCACTGGACACCGTCGAGGCGCCGGTGCAGGTGACGGTGTGGAATGACACCGTCAAGGCTTATGACATGGGCGACCTGGCCGCGCAGTGGTTCAGCGACTTCCTCGGGCGCAAGGTGCGCCTGGCGCGCTTCGACCCCGAGCAGCGCCGCCTCGCCGACCGGGCCTGGACCGGGCCGATCGAGGCCGAGACGGCCTTCGCCGATGCCTTCCCGCTGCTGGTTGCCTCGACAACGGGGCTGGACGAGTTGAACCAGCGCCTGGCGAAGGCCGGGCACGAGCCGGTGACGATGCAGCGCTTCCGGCCCAACCTCGTGCTCGACGGGCTCGACGCGCATGGTGAGGACCATCTCGACGAGATCGTCTTCCAGGCCGTCGAAGGGCCGGTGCGCATCAAGCTGGTCAAGCCTTGCAGCCGCTGCACCATTCCCGACGTCGACCCGGTGACGGCGCAGACCGGCCATGCGGTCGGCGACGTGCTGGCCAGCTACCGCGCCGATGCGCGGCTGGACGGCGCGCTGACCTTCGGCATGAACGCGGTCGTGCTCGAAGGCATCGAGGCCACACTGAAGGTCGGCATGCCCGGCGCGGCGACCTACCGATTCGAGTGAGCCGCCTGC
>NZ_CALRZC010000092.1:0-28993 GCF_943372545.1 Variovorax sp. YR752
GGCCACGGCCAGGCTGCGAAGGCGCAGGTGCAGGAAATGGTGAAGCGCCTGCTCGACCTGCCCGGCCTGCCGGGCGCCGATGCGGCGGACGCGCTGGGCATCGCCATCACGCACGCGCAGGTCGGCCGCTCGATGGCGCGACTCGCGGAAGCGGCCGAGCTGTCGAAGACCCACGCCGGCACCTACCGGCAAGGGCGTTCGCGCTGACGGAGCTTCAGCGCACGATGTAGCGCAACTCGCCCAGGCGCTGGCGGCGTTCGCGCACCTCGGCGGCCACGGCGGGCGCATCGCCTGCCAGCGCCCGCGCGATCCAATTGGCCAGTTGCGGCATGTCCTCGGGCGTGAGGCCCAGACGCACGATCTCGGGCACGCCCAGGCGCAGGCCGTTGATGTCGCCGTCGACCGGCGCGATCGGCAGGCCGATGCCGCAGGCCAGCAGGCCGCCCTGAGCGAGCTGCTTCGCGGCGCGTTGCCCGCCACCCCAGCGCGCGGCCTCGAGCGCGAACTGGTGCGACTGCGTGAAGCCACGCGCCTTGGCGAACACGGGCAGGCCCTCGGTATCGAGCGCGCGCGCCAGCGCCTGCGCGGTGTCGCGCATCGCCGCCGCATAGGCCACGCCGTGCACCTTCCAATCGAGCAGGCCACGGGCCAGCGCCGCCGTGCGGCCCGCGTCCGAGTTGGCCGTGAGGCCGGGGTAGGCGATGGCGTCGATGCGCTCCATCAGCGCCGCGTCGTTCGACACGATCAGCCCGCCGGCCGGACCGCCCAGGCTCTTGTAGGTGCTCATGGTGATCGCGTGCGCGCCTTCTTCGAGCGGCTGTGGCCAGGCCTTGCCGGCCACCATGCCCGAGAGGTGCGCGGCATCGAACAGCAGCTTCGCGCCCACGCTGTCGGCCACCTCGCGGATCGCGGACACCGGGTGCGGGAACAGGTTCAGGCTGCCGCCGATGGTGATGAGTTTCGGCTTCACCTCGCGCGCGAGCTTGGCCAGCGCGACCACGTCGACCGAGTAGCCGTCGGCATCGACCGGCGCCGGCACGGTCTTCAGGCCGTAGAGCCCGGCCGCGCCCGCCGCGTGGTGCGTCACGTGGCCGCCGATGGCGGGCGGCGGCGCGATGATCGTGTCGCCGGGCTGGCAGGTCGCCATGAACACATAGAGGTTCGACAGCGCGCCCGAGCTCACGCGCACCTCGGCGAAGCGCGCGCCGAACACCTCGGCCGCCAGCTCAGCGGCGACGACCTCGATGCGTTCGATGGCTTCCAGCCCCATCTCGTACTTGTCGCCCGGGTAGCCCAGCGACGGGCGCGAGCCCAGCCCGCGCGACAGCAGCGCCTCGGCGGCGGGGTTCATCACGTTGGTGGCCGGGTTGAGGTTCAGCCCGTCGACGTCGTGGATGCGGTGGTTGTCGGCCACGAGGCGTTCGATCTCGGCGGCCACGCCCGCCGCGTCGCGCGCGGCGGCGTCGGCGGCGATGGCGAGCACGTGGTCCTCGCTGGCGGCGGGAACCCAGGAACGGCGGTGAAGGGCTGCGGGCATGCGGTGTCTCACTGGGAGTGGTGGAAGGGAATGACCGCATGGTCGCGCCCTGTGCCTGCGCCGGCAACACGGATAAACTGGGCCCGAGCCCTAGAAAAACTTGGCCTCCACACCATGTCCCTCGCCCCACCCCGCCCTCGCCTGCCACCGCACACGGCCGTGCGTGCCTTCGAGGCGGCAGCACGCCACGGCAGCTTCGCGCGCGCGGCCGAAGAGCTGTTCGTGACGCCCGCCGCCGTCGCACAGCAGATCAAGGCGCTCGAGACCTGGGCCGGCGGTGCGCTGTTCGAGCGGCACAGCCAGGGCATCCGGCTCAGCGCGCACGGCCGGCGCGCGTTGCCCGCGCTCAGCACGGCCGTCGACCAGCTCGGCCTTGCCGTGCAGGCGCTGCGCCAGGAAACGCAGACCGCCGCGCGCCGCAGCACACTGCAGGTGGCGGCCCTGCCGGCCATGGCGCAGCTGTGGCTGTCGCCGCGGCTCTCCCGGCTGAAGGCCGCGCTGCCCGGCGTGCAGGTGTCGGTGACGGCGCTGGAGCAGCCGCCGAACTTTCGGCGCGAACCCTTCGACCTCGGGCTGTTCTACGCACACGGTGCCGAGGCCGCCGTCGGCGCGACGGGCATCCCGCTCGCACGCGACCGCCTCGTGCCCGTGTGCAGCCCGCGCGTGCAGCCGTCGCTGGACAGCGGACGCCCGCGCCCGCTCGACGATCTCATCGACGTACTCGCGCGCTGCGGCGGCCTGCACGACACGGTGTGGCGCGACGACTGGTCGCGCTGGCTGCAGGCCGTGCGCCCCGGCACCACCTCGACCGAAGCCGATGCGCTGGCTGCCGGGCCCGATTTCTCGCTCTACAGCCTCGCGCTGCAGGCCGCGCTCGACGGCGAAGGGGTGCTGATGGGGCGCGAGCGGCTGGTGGCGCCGCTGCTCGAGAAAGGCCGGCTGCACGCGCCCTGGGGGCGGCCGAAGGCACTGGGAGACACGTTGATGTTGCTGGTGCCCGCGCATCGCAAGGGGCCGCTGCTTGCGCAGCAGGTGCAGGCGCTGCAGGCCCTGGTCGATTGAACGGCTGGCTGGCTACGCGACGCGCTCGGCGATCAGAACGGCGAAGAAGCCGAGCGCAGCAAGAATCGTCCACTTGAAGACGACCCAGCCGAAGCGACGGTACTTGACCTGCCCCGTGCCCGCATAGAACGCGAAGGACACGCCCGCCACCAGCAGAAGCAGCAGGATGGCCCAGCGAAAGAGAAGCATCGGAAAAAGCGTGCGCCCCGCTTACCAGGCCCGCGCCACTTCGCCGAAGCCGCGCGGTGCGCGCTTCTCGTCTTCGAAGGTCACGACCTCGTAGGCGTCGCTGTGCGAGAGCAGTTCGCGCAGCAGCTTGTTGTTGAGCGCATGGCCCGAGCGGAACGCGGTGTATGCCGCCAGCAGCGGCTTGCCGATGATGTACAGGTCGCCCATGGCGTCGAGGATCTTGTGCTTCACGAACTCGTCGTCGTAGCGCAGGCCGCCGGCATTGAGCACCTTGGTGTCGTCCATGACGATGGCGTTGTCCAGGCCACCGCCGAGCGCCAGGCCCTTGCTGCGCATGTACTCGACCTCTTTGGTGAAGCCGAAGGTGCGCGCGCGTGCGATGTCGCGGCTGTACGAGTCGGTGCCCAGGTCGAACTCCACGCGTTGGCCGGTGGAGTTGACGACGCGGTGGTCGAAGTCGATCTCGAAGCTCAGCTTGAAGCCGTGGTACGGCTCCAGGCTCGCCCACTTCTCGTTGGCGCCCTCGCCTTCGCGCACCTCGACCTTGCGCAGTACGCGGATGAAGCGGCGCGGCGCCTTCTGCAGCTCGATGCCCGCGCTTTGCAGCAGGAACACGAAGGACGAGGCCGACCCGTCGAGGATCGGCACTTCGTCGGCCGTGATGTCGATGTAGAGGTTGTCGATGCCCAGGCCCGCGCAGGCGGACATGATGTGTTCGACCGTCTGCACCTTGGCGCCGCCCGTGGACACGGTGGACGCCAGGCGCGTGTCGGTGACCGATTCGGCAGTCATGCGGATCTCGACCGGCTCGGGCAGGTCGACACGGCGGAACACGATGCCCGTGTCGGCCGGGGCCGGTCGCAGGGTCAGCTCCACGCGTTGGCCGCTGTGTAGCCCCACGCCCACGGCGCGGCTGATCGACTTGAGGGTTCGTTGTTGCAGCACGCCCATGATTTTAGGCGGGCTGCGACCTTGACGCCCTATTCCCCTGGCTATGGCCGCGATAGACATGGACCGGTCAAAAAAGAAAGCGCAAAAAAAGCCGGGGAGCCCCCGGCGGTGGACGCAAGGGGCACGAGGTGAACGCAGCGCCTAGAGCCGGGGGTCAGTCCCTTTCAGGTCTTCCCCGTCCCCTTGCGAACCCTCGTGCCCTCTGCGTTCAGTGGCCTGCGGTCAATCTGCTTGACGGCGCAGGAATGCAGGAATCTCGAAGTCGTCCATGCCACCCGACGACAGCGCGTCGACCTTGGCGGCGGCCATCGTGCGGTTGGTGCGCCACACGCTGGGCACGGCCATGCCGTCGTAGTTGGGCTGGCTGCCCGAACCACCACCCGCGTGGCCCATGCCGCCAAGCGTCGGCACGGTGAACGGGATGTTGTCGGTGCCGGTGCGGATCACTTCGAGCGTCGGGGCCTGGCGGCGTGCGTCGGCGCGCGACAGACCCGTGGCCACCACCGTGACGCGCATCTGGTCGCCCAGGCTTTCGTCGTAGGCAGCGCCGTAGATCACGTGCGCGTCCGGCGAGGCGTAGGCGCGGATGGTGTTCATCGCGAGCTTCGACTCGTTCAGCTTCAGCGAACCCTTCGATGCCGTCACCAGCACCAGCACGCCCTTGGCACCCGAGAGGTCGATGCCTTCGAGCAGCGGGCAGGCCACGGCCTGCTCGGCGGCGATGCGCGCGCGGTCCGGGCCTGCAGCCGCGGCCGTGCCCATCATGGCCTTGCCGGGTTCGCCCATCACGGTGCGCACGTCTTCGAAGTCGACGTTCACGCCGCCGTACTCGTTGATGATTTCCGAGATACCGCCCACGGCGTTCTTCAGCACGTCGTTGGCGTGCGCGAAGGCTTCGTCCTGCGTGATGTCTTCACCGAGCACGTCGAGCAGCTTCTCGTTGAGCACGACGATCAGCGAGTCGACGTTGGCTTCGAGCTCGGCCAGGCCGGCATCGGCGTTGGTCATGCGGCGACCGCCTTCCCAGTCGAAGGGCTTGGTCACCACGCCCACCGTCAGGATGCCCATTTCCTTGGCCACGCGCGCGATCACGGGCGCCGCGCCGGTGCCGGTGCCGCCGCCCATGCCGGCCGTGATGAACAGCATGTGCGCGCCATCGATGGCGGCGCGGATGTCGTCCACTGCGGCTTCGGCCGCGTCACGGCCCTTCTCGGGCTTGCTGCCAGCGCCCAGGCCGCTGATGCCCAGCTGGATGTTCTTGTGCGCGTTGCTGCGTTGCAGGGCTTGCGCGTCGGTGTTGGCGCAAACGAACTGCACGCCTTGCACACCACGCTCCATCATGTGGGCGACCGCATTGCCACCGCCGCCGCCGACACCGATCACCTTGATCTGCGTGCCCTGGTTGAATTCTTCGACTTCGATCATTTCGATGGTCATTTCTAACTCCTTGAATATTGCAGTTGCCGTTATGTATCTATGAATATTTCTTCTGCCTGACGTGATCAACGGGATCGCCGTCGCGATGGTGGACCGGTGCGTCGCCATCGCTCGTTGAAATGCAGCGGAGGACCCGCGCGTGCGAGCCAGAGTGGGGAGTGGTTCATGGTCAGAAGTTCCCCACGATGAAGTCCTTGAAACGTCCGAACGCAGTCTTTACGGACCCGTTCTTCTGTGCGACCTTGAAACCACGCATGCGTGCAAAACGTGCTTCTTCGAGCAGGCCCATCACGGTGGCCGCGCGCGGCTGCGCCACCATGTCCGAGAGCGCGCTCGAGTACTTCGGGATGCCGCGGCGCACGGGCTTCAGGAAGATGTCTTCGCCGAGCTCGACCATGCCGGGCATGACGGCGCTGCCGCCGGTCAACACCACACCGGAAGACAGCACTTCCTCGTAGCCCGACTCGCGCACCACCTGCTGCACCAGCGAGAAGATTTCTTCGATGCGCGGCTCGATCACGCCGGCAAGCGCCTGCTTGCTCAACATGCGCGGGCCGCGATCGCCAAGGCCGGGGACTTCGACCTGCGATTCAGGATCGGCCAGCAGCTGCTTGGCATAGCCGTGCTCGACCTTGATGTCCTCCGCATCCTTGGTGGGCGTGCGCAGGGCCATCGCGATGTCGCTCGTGATGAGGTCGCCCGCGATCGGGATCACGGCCGTGTGGCGGATCGCGCCGTTGGTGAAGATCGCCACGTCGGTGGTGCCCGCACCGATGTCGACCAGCACCACGCCGAGCTCGCGCTCGTCTTCGGTCAGCACCGCCTGGCTCGAGGCCAGCGGGTTCAGCATCAGCTGGTCGACCTCGAGGCCGCAGCGGCGCACGCACTTGATGATGTTCTCGGCCGCGCTCTGCGCGCCGGTCACGATGTGCACCTTGGCCTCCAGGCGCATGCCGCTCATGCCGATCGGCTCCTTCACGTCCTGGCCGTCGATCACGAACTCCTGCGGCTCCACCAGCAAGAGGCGCTGGTCGCTCGAGATGTTGATGGCGCGCGCCGTCTCGACCACGCGGGCCACATCGGCGGGCGTGACTTCCTTGTCCTTCACCGCCACCATGCCGCTCGAATTGATGCCGCGGATGTGGCTGCCGGTGATGCCGGTATAGACGCGGCTGATCTTGCAGTCGGCCATCAGCTCGGCTTCTTTCAGCGCCTGCTGGATGCTCTGCACGGTGGCGTCGATGTTCACCACGACGCCGCGCTTGAGGCCGTTGCTGGGCGCGATGCCCAGGCCGGCCAGCTTGAGCTCGCCGCCTTGCAGCACCTCGGCCACGACCACCATCACCTTGGCGGTTCCGATGTCCAGGCCTACGACCAGGTCTTTGTATTCTTTGGGCATGTAGATGTCCTCGGTATTCGCTACTTGATTTTTCTTGGGGCCTCGGGCGAGACCGTGGTGACGCCGCGCAGCCGCAGGGCATACGCGTCGTTGTGGCGCAGATCGGCGCGTTCGACGTCGGCCACCGTGCGGCGGTACTGGCCCGCGACCTGCGTCACGGTCTTCAGGAACCGCTGCAGACGCGCCGACACCTCGTCGCTCTGGCCGCGGCCGAGTTCGATCTCGGCGCCGTTGTCCAGCAGCACCTTCCAGCTGCCGCGGCTGGACAGCCGCAGCTCGGCGATGTCGAAGTCGTAGGGCTCGAACATCGGCGCCAGCACGCGGTACATGCCCAGCACCTGCCCGGCCTGCTCGATCGGGCCGTCCAGGCGCGGCAGGTCGCTGTCGACCTCGGCCACGTTGGCCTCGAACACGTCGCCGAAGCCGTTGATCAGCTTGGAGCCGGCCTCCTCGCCCCACACCGCCACGGGCACCTGCTCGGTCAGCGTCACGCGCAGCTTGTTCGGGAACTCGCGCCGCACCACCGCGCTGCGCACCCACGGCACCGTCTCGAAGGCGGTGCGCGCACGCGCCAGGTCGATGGTGAAGAAGTTGCCCTTGAGCTGCGGCGCCACGTTGGCGCGCAGCGTGACCGCGTTGTTGTGCGTGACCTCGCCGTCCACCTTGATGCCCGAGATCGGGAAGAAAGGCTGGCGCAGCACCCACCACGCGCTCGCCGCCAGCAGCATGAGCGCCACCAGCACGAACGCAACGTTCGCGACGATGTTCATCAGCTTGACGTCGAAGGGAGCGGGGATGCTGTCGGCCATGGCTTAGTTCGCGCCCCCCTTGGCATCGAGCGACGCGGACGCGAGCACGCGCACGCACAGCTCTTCGTAGGGAATGCCCGCCGCGCGCGCCGACATCGGCACCAGCGAATGGCTGGTCATGCCGGGCGAGGTGTTCATCTCGAGCAGGAAGGGCTTGCGGTCGCTGGCGCGGATCATCACGTCGGCGCGGCCCCAGCCGCGGCAGCCGAGCGTGTGGTACGCGGCCAGCGTGATGCGCTGGATCTCGCGTTCCTCGGCCTCGGGCAGGCCGCTCGGGCACTGGTACTTCACGTCGTCGGTGAAGTACTTGTTCTGGTAGTCGTAGGCGCCTTCGGGTGCGGCGATGCGCACCACCGGCAGCGCGCGCGCATCGAGCCCCTGGCCGAGCACGGCGCAGGTCACTTCTTCGCCGTCGATGAATTCCTCGCACAGCACGTCGGCATCGAACTTCGCCGACAGCGCCACGGCATCCTGCATCTGCGAGTAGCCCTCGACCTTGGTCACGCCGATGGACGAGCCCTCGCGCGGCGGCTTCACGATGAGCGGCAGGCCGAGCACGTCGGGCACGACCATGACCTGCTCGCGGCTTTGCTGGTCGAAGGCCAGGCGCACGTACTTGGGCGTCGGCAGGCCGTCGGCCTGCCAGATGCGCTTGGTCATGACCTTGTCCATCGCCACGCTCGAGGCCATCACGCCCGAGCCGGTGTAGGGAATGCCGAGCAGCTCGAGCGCGCCCTGCACGGTGCCGTCTTCGCCATGGCGGCCATGCAGCGCGACGAAGCAGCGATCGAAACCTTCGCGCTTCAGGTCGGTCAGCTCACGCTCCGAAGGGTCGAACGCATGCGCGTCGACGCCGCGCGAACGCAGGGCCTGCAGCACGCCGGCGCCGGACATCAGCGACACCTCGCGTTCGGCGGAACTGCCGCCGAACAGCACGGCGACCTTGCCGAAAAGTTGTGGTTCCTGAAGGCTCACGAGGCCCTCCCCTTGCGCGCAGTGCGCTCTGAAGTTGTTGATGAGGGTGCGGGCGACGGCGCGACAACCGCGCCGAGTTCGACCACCTTGCCCGGCACGGCGCCGATGGAGCCTGCGCCCATGCACAGCACCACGTCGCCCGCGCGGGCGTTGTCCAGAATGGTCTGCGGCAGCGCGCCGATGTCGTCCACGAACACCGGCTCGACCTTGCCGGCCACGCGCAGCGCGCGCGCCAGCGACCGGCCATCGGCCGCCACGATGGGGGCCTCGCCTGCGGCATAGACCTCGCCCAGCAGCACCGAGTCGGCGGTGCCGATGACCTTCACGAAGTCTTCGAAGCAGTCGCGCGTGCGGGTGTAGCGGTGCGGCTGGAAGGCCAGCACCAGCCGGCGGCCCGGGAAGGCGCCGCGCGCGGCGGAAATGGTCGCCGCCATCTCGACCGGGTGATGCCCGTAGTCGTCGATGACGGTGAAGCAGCCGCCGGCCGTGTCGTTCGGCACGGCGACGTCGCCATAGCTCTGGAAGCGACGGCCCACGCCCTTGAAGCCTTCGAGGCCGCGCTGCACGGCCTCGTCGGGAATGCCGAGCTCGACGGCCACGGCGATCACTGACAGCGCGTTGCGCACGTTGTGCTCGCCCGGCAGGTTCAGCACGATGGGCAGGTCGGGCAGCGTCACGCCGTTGCGGCGCTGCGCGGTGAAATGCATCTGGGCGCCGACGGCGCGCACGTCAATGGCGCGCACCTGGGCGTCTTCGCCGAAGCCGTAGCTGGTGACCGGGCAGGTCACGTCGGCCACGATGTCGCGCACCGCCGGATCGTCGGTGCACAGGATGGCCACGCCGTAGAACGGCATGCGGTGCAGAAAGTCGACGAAGGCTTTCTTGAGCTTCGCGAAGTCGTGCCCGTAGGTCTCCATGTGGTCGGCGTCGATGTTCGTGACCACCGCCATCACGGGCAGCAGGTTCAGGAACGAAGCGTCCGACTCGTCGGCCTCGACCACGATGTAGTCGCCGCTGCCCAGCTGCGCATTCGCGCCGGCGCTGTTCAGGCGACCGCCAATCACGAAGGTCGGGTCGAGCCCGGCGGCGTCGAGCACGCTCGCCACCAGGCTGGTGGTGGTGGTCTTGCCGTGCGTGCCGGCGATGGCGATGCCCTGCTTCAGGCGCATCAGCTCCGCGAGCATCAGCGCGCGCGGCACGACCGGAATGCGCTTCTCGCGCGCGGCCAGCACCTCGGGGTTGTCCGACTGCACGGCGGTGGACGTGACGACGGCGTCGGCGCCGTCGATGTGCGCGGCGGCGTGGCCCACGAAGGTGCCGATGCCCAGGCCCGCAAGGCGGCGCAGCGTGGCGCTGTCCGACAGGTCGGAGCCGGTGATCTTGTAGCCCAGGTTCAGCAGCACCTCGGCGATGCCGCTCATGCCGGAGCCGCCGACGCCGACGAAGTGGATGTGACGGATCGCGTGCTTCATTTCGCGAGCTCCTCGCAGGCGCGGACAACCGCCTCGACGGCTTCGGTCTTCTGCATAGTCTTGGCCTTCTGGGCCCGTTCGATCAGGGTCGCGCGTTCGGTTGTCTGTAGCAAATCAGCCAGCAATTCAGGGGTGAGGTCGGTCTGTTGCACCAGCCAGCCGCCGCCCGCGTCGACGAGGAAGCGTGCGTTGGTGGTCTGGTGGTCGTCGACCGCCGAGGGGAAAGGCACGAACAGCGCTGCTGCGCCGACGGCCGCGATTTCGGTGACGGTGCTGGCGCCCGCACGCGCGACGATGAGGTCGGCCTCGGCGTACGCCTGCGCGGTGTCGTCGATGAAGGGCGTGAGTTCGCCCTCGACGCCGGCCGCTGCATAGTTGGCGCGCAACTCGTCGATCTGCTTGGCGCCGCTCTGGTGCAGCACCTGCGGACGAAGGTCGGGCGCGATGCGGGCCAGCGCCTGCGGCACCACGGCATTGAGCGCACGCGCGCCGAGGCTGCCGCCGACCACCAACAACTTGAGCGGACCCGTGCGGCCCGCGAAACGCGTGGCCGGATCGGGCTGCGACGTGAACGCCGCGCGCAACGGATTGCCCACCCACTGCGCCTTCTTCAGCACATTCGGGAAGGCCGTGAACACGCGGTCTGCAACGCCCGCCAGCACCTTGTTGGCGAGGCCGGCGACCGAGTTCTGCTCGTGCAGCACCAGCGGCTTGCCCATCAGCACGCCCATCATCCCGCCGGGGAAGGTGATGTAGCCACCGAGGCCCACCAGCACGTCGGGCTTCACGCGGCGCACCACGCCCAGGCTCTGCCAGAAGGCGCGCAGCAGCTTCAGCGGCAGCAGGAACAGCGTGAGCGGGCCCTTGCCGCGCACGCCGCCGAACTGCACCGGTTCGAAGGCGAAGCCGCGCGGGGGCACGAGTTTTTCTTCCATGCTGCCGGGCGCGCCCAGCCAGTGCACGCGCCAGCCGCGCTCGCGCAGGGCCTCGGCCACGGCCAGGCCCGGGAAGATGTGGCCGCCCGTGCCGCCTGCCATGACGAGTGCAGTACGCGTCGTCATACGCGACCTCCCCGCATGAGCACGCGGTTCTCGTAGTCGATGCGCAGCACGACAGCCAGCGCCACGAGGTTCATCAAGATCGCCGAGCCGCCGAAGCTCATCAGCGGCAAGGTCAGGCCCTTGGTCGGCAGTGCGCCGAGGTTCACGCCCATGTTGATGAAGGCCTGGAAGCCGACCCACACGCCCACGCCCTGGGCCACGAGGCCCGAGAACACGCGGTCGAGCGCGATCGCCTGGCGGCCGATGTGCATGATGCGGCGCGTGAGCCAGAGGAACATGCCGATGATCAGCAGCACGCCGATGAGGCCGAACTCTTCGCCGATCACGGCCAGCAGAAAGTCGGTGTGCGCTTCGGGCAGCCAGTGCAGCTTCTCGACGCTGCCGCCCAGGCCCACGCCGAAGATCTCGCCGCGCCCGATCGCGATCAGCGAGTGCGACAGCTGGTAGCCCTTGCCCAGCGCGTGCTCTTCGCTCCACGGATCGAGGTACGCAAAGATGCGCTCGCGGCGCCACGGGCTGCTCGCCACGATGGAGCCGAAGGCCACCACCACCAGCGTCGCGATCACGAAGAACATGCGCGCGTTCACGCCGCCCAAAAACAGGATGCCCATGGCGATCACGGCGATCACCATGAACGCGCCCATGTCGGGCTCGGCCATCACCAGCATGCCGACCACCACCACCGCGATGCCCATCGGCAGCACGGCGCGGAAGAACCGCTCCTTGATCTCCATCTTGCGCACCATGTAGCTGGCGGCGTAGAGCACCATCGCGAACTTGGCCAGCTCCGACGGCTGGAAGCGCATGAAGCCCATCGGCAGCCAGCGGCGCGCGCCGTTCACGTTGATGCCGATGTGCGGAATGAGCACGGCCACCAGCAGCAGCAGCGAGGCGACGAAGAGCCAGGGCGCGGTGCGCTCCCAGGTCTTCATCGGGATCTGGAAGGTCAGCAGCGCGGCGATGAAGGCGATGATCAGCGAGGCCGCGTGCCGCGTGAGGAAGAACGACGGGCCGTAGCCGGCGCGCGCGAAGCGCGGGTTGTCGGGCAGCGCGATCGAGGCCGAATACACCATGATCAGGCCCCAGGTCATCAGTGCGACCGTGACCCAGACCAGCGCCTGATCGAAGCCCAGCACGCGCATCGGCGTGGCCTTGGTCTGCGCGATGCCGGCGCCGCCCAGCCGCACGGGCAGGTGCACGGGCAGCGAATCCATGCCGCTGCGGGCACGCCGGAACCAGCCGCCGAAACGGCTGCCGGTGCGGGTTTCCTGGCCTGCGGCTGCGGAGTTCAAATCGGGTCCTCCATCGATCCGGCGGTGGACAGCGACGCGCTGGGCACGTACGACACCACGGCGTCGTCGCCACCCACGGCATCGCGCGGGCTGTCGGCGTAGGCCTCGACGGCCTCGCGGAACACCTCGGCGCGGTGCGCGTAGTCCTTGAACATGTCGAAGCTCGCACAGGCCGGTGACAGCAGCACGGCATCGCCGGGGTGGGCGCGCGCGGCGGCGAGCTTGACGGCTTCTTCCATCGAACCCGCGTGCTTCAGCGACACGCCCGTAGTGGCCAGCGCGGCCTCGATGAGCGGGGCGTCGCGGCCGATGAGCACGACGGCGCGCGCGTACTGGCGCACGGGGTCGGCCAGCGGCTCGAAGTCCTGGCCCTTGCCTTCGCCGCCGAGGATCACGACCACGCGGCGCTCTTCGCCAAGGCCGCTCAATGCGGCCACGGTGGCGCCGACGTTGGTGCCCTTGCTGTCGTCGAAGAACTCGACCTCGTCCACGATGGCGATCGGCTCGACGCGGTGCGGCTCGCCGCGGTACTCGCGCAGGCCGTAGAGCATCGGGCCCAGCGGGCAGTCGGCGGCGCTGGCGAGCGCGAGGGCCGCCAGGGCGTTCATGGCGTTGTGGCGGCCGCGGATGCGCAATGCGTCGGCGGGCATGAGGCGCTGGAAGAAGATTTCTTCTTCGACCACCGCGCCGCGCTTGCGCTTCTGCGTTTCGTCGGCTTCCAGCGCGCGCACCAGCCACGACACGCCGTTGATGCGCTCGATGCCGTAGTCGCCGGGACGCAGCGGCATCGCGCCACCGAAGGTGACGTGGGTGCGGATCTGCGGACGCTGCAGCTTCACGCGAACGGGCGGCGGCAGCATGGCCATCACGCCGGCGTCGTCGCGGTTGAGGATCATCAGGCCCTTGGCGCCGAAGATGCGCGCCTTCGCGGCCGCGTAGGCCGGCATGTCGCCATGCCAGTCGAGGTGGTCCTGCGTGAGGTTGAGCACGGTCGCGGCCGTGGGCTCGAAGCCCTGCACGCCGTCGAGCTGGAAGCTCGAGAGTTCGAGCACCCACACCTCGGGCAGCGTGTCGGCATCGATGTGCGCGGCCAGCGTGTCGAGCAGCGTCGGGCCGATGTTGCCGGCCACGGCCACGGTCTTGCCCGCACGCTCGACCAGCTGGCCGGTGAGCGAGGTGACGGTGGTCTTTCCGTTGGTGCCGCTGATCGCGAGCACGGCCGGCGTGTAGCCCTTGGGCGCTTCGGGCTCCGGCTCGGGCACGAGCCGAAGCTGGGGCGTGGCCTCTTCCTCGACTGCGGCCGAGGCCGGGTTGGTGGCGGACAGCTCGGCGATCGTGGCGACGAACGCGGCGGCCTCCAGCGCGGCGGTGGGCACGTAGGGCTTGCCGGGGGGCGGGAGCCGGGAGAGGCTGGCGGCGGACACGGGCGCGGGCGGCGCATCGGGTGCGTCGGCGGTGGCAGCCGGTGCTGCGCCTTCTTCCGTGGCGGCGTCTTCAGCGACGACGTCTTCGGCGGGCGGCGTCACCGGCACGCTCAGCGATGCATCGCGCGGCATGGCTTCGGCCATGGTGGGCGGTGTGGCTTCGACAGCTTCGGTCGGTTCGACGGGAGCGACGGGTTCGGCTTCTGCGGCAGTCGCATCGACTGGCAGTGCGGCTTCGATCGGCTCTGCCGTCGGCTCGGGGGCCACGGCGTCAGTGGGTGCAACAACGTCAGTTGCTTCAACAGGCGCAGCCGTTTCGGCCTCGCCCTCGACAACCGCAGCAGCCTCCAGCGCAGGCACTTCCGGCGTCTCGACCACCGCAGCATCCGCCACAGGGACTTCTTCGCTCAAGGCCAATTCGGCCTGAGCAGGCGTTTCAACGACGGGTTCAGCCACAGCGGCTTCAACCGGCACGTCAGCCTCGACTTCCACCACCGGCACTTCGACCGTCCGCAGGTCGAGCAGCGCGCGCGCAAACAGGTCCAGCTCGCCGCCGACCACGAGGCCCACGGCCTTGGCGGCATCGACGACCGGCGCCAGCGTCGCGGGCGACAGGCCCGGCGAGCGGTACACGGCGCGGATCGGCGTGCCTTCGACCAGCGCAGCCGTGAACGGTCCGCCGATGAAGGTCGCGTCGGGCAACTCGGCTTGCAGCGTCGCCAGCGAGGCCGGGGCCTCGCGCGTGTCGGCTACGGTCACGACCGCGCCGTGGCGCGCGCACCAGCGCGCCATCGCCAGCCCGGACGCGCCGAGGCCGAGGATGAGAACGGGGAGGTCTTTCAGGTGCCGCATGGTTGTGTGGTTACCGCAGCTTCAGCGTGGAAAGGCCGATGAGGCACAGCAGCATCGTGATGATCCAGAAGCGCACGACGACCTGCGTCTCGCGCCAACCGCTCTTCTCGAAGTGGTGGTGCAACGGCGCCATCTTGAGCACGCGGCGGCCTTCGCCGTAGCGCTTCTTCGTGTACTTGAAGTACATGACCTGCGCCATCACCGAGATCGCCTCGACCACGAAGATGCCGCCCATGATGAAGAACACGATCTCCTGGCGCACGATGACTGCGATGGTGCCCAGCGCGCCGCCCAGCGCCAGCGCGCCCACGTCGCCCATGAAGACCTGCGCCGGATGCGTGTTGAACCAGAGGAACGCGAGGCCCGCGCCGGCCATGGCCGAGCAGAACACCAGCAGCTCGCCCGAGCCCGGGATGTAGGGGAACAGCAGGTACTTGGAAAACACCGCGCTGCCCGTGACGTAGGCGAACACGCCCAGCGCCGAGCCCACCATCACCACCGGCATGATCGCCAGGCCGTCGAGGCCGTCGGTCAGGTTGACGGCGTTGCTTGCACCCACGATCACCAGGTACGTGAGGATCACGAAGCCGATGCCGCCCAGCGGATAGCTCACTTCCTTGAAGAAGGGCACCAGCAGGTTGATCTTGGGCGGAAAGTCGAGGTCGAAGCCCGAGCGCACCCAGGCGAAGAACAGCTCGAGCACGCGCCAGTTGGAGCTCTCGGAAATGCTGAACAGCAGATAGAAACCCGCGAGCAGGCCGACCACCGATTGCCAGAAATACTTCTCGCGCGAGCGCATGCCTTCGGGGTCCTTGCGCACCACCTTGCGCCAGTCGTCCACCCAGCCGATGGCGCCGAAGCCCATCGTGACCCACAGCACGATCCACACGAAACGGTTCGACAGGTCGAACCACAGCAAGGTGGCGAACGCGATGGCGAACAGCACCAACACGCCGCCCATGGTGGGCGTGCCGCTCTTGGTCAGGTGCGTTTCCATGCCGTAGCCGCGGATCGGCTGGCCGATCTTGAGCGCGGCGAGGCGGCGAATGACGTACGGGCCGGCCACCAGGCCGACCACGAGCGCGGTCAGCGCGGCCATGAGGGCACGGAACGTGAGGTACTGAAAAACGCGCAAGAACCCGAACTCGGGCGACAGCGTCTGCAGCCATTGGGCCAGGGACATCAGCATGGTGTGTTGCGCGGCTCATGCGTCATGACCGGCCTCCTTTTGTTGTTGTGCCTCGATCGCCTGCACCACGCGTTCCATCTTCATGAAGCGCGAACCCTTGACCAGCACGCTGCCCAGCTGCGGCAGGCGGGCGAGCACGGCCGCGCGGAGCGTGTCGAAATCGTCGAAATGACGGCCACCGGCATCGCCGGCGTCGTCGTTGTTGTTGTTGAAAGCCGTCGCCGTGTGCACGGTCTCGCCGCCCAGCGTGTAGACGGCGTCGAGCCCGCGCTGCCGCGCCCAGGCGCCGACTTCGGCGTGAAACGCGGGTGCGCGGTCACCGACCTCGCCCATTTCGCCGAGCACCAGCAGGCGCGGCGCGGGCAGGCCGGTGAGCACATCGATGGCGGCAATCACGGAGTCGGGGTTGGCGTTGTAGCTGTCGTCGACCAGCGTGAGCGCGTGCCCGCCGGGCAGCACGATCTCGACGGCCCGCGAGCGGCCCTTGACCGGCTCGAAGGCCGACAGGCCCGCGGCGATGGTGTCGAGCGACACGCCGGCCGCCAGCGCGCAGGCGGTGGCGGCGAGCGCGTTGCCCACGTTGTGGCGGCCTGCGATGTGCAGGCGCGCGTCGAAGGCGCCCAGCGGCGTGCGCACGCGCACGGTCCAGGCGCCCTGCTGCCATTCGGCGCTGTCGAGCGAGATGTCGGCGTCGGCGTGCTCACCGAAGGTCAGGCAGCGGCGCGAGCCGTTCTGGCGCGCCATGTCGGTCCACAGCGAGGTGAAGGTGTCGCCGTAGGGGAACACGGCGGTGCCGTCGTCGGGCAGCGCCGCGAACACGGCGGCGTTCTCGATGGCGACCGCCTCGACGCTGGCCATGAACTCCTGGTGCTCGCGCTGCGCGTTGTTGACCAGCGCGATGGTCGGGCGCGACATGGCGGCCAGCCGCGCGATCTCGCCCGGGTGGTTCATGCCCAGTTCGAGCACCGCCAGCTGGTGCTGCGCGCGCAGGCGCATCAGCGTGAGCGGCACGCCGATCTCGTTGTTGAAGTTGCCGGCCGTGGCCAGCGCGCGGTCGGCGCGGAAGGCGGCGAGCACGGACGCGATCATCTGCGTGACCGTGGTCTTGCCGTTGCTGCCGGTGACGGCGATCAACGGTAGGTTGAACTGCGCGCGCCAACCGGCGCCCAGCGCACCGAGCGCGACGAGCGAATCGGGCACCTCGAGGCCGGCGAGGCCCGCGGCTTCGAGGCCGCCGTGCGCAATGGCGGCCACGGCGCCCTGCTTCTTCGCATCGGCCAGGAAATCGTTGGCATCGAAGCGCTCGCCCTTGAGCGCAACGAACAGGTCGCCGGCGGCCAGGGTGCGGGTGTCGGTGTGGACGCGCGCGACGACGGTGGCGGGGTCGCCCACGAGGCGTGAACCCGGCACCCATTGCTGCGCTTGCGCCAGCGTGAGGTTGAGCGGCGTGGAGAGGGGCGTGGCCATGGCGGTCATGCGGCACCCCGCTTTGCGAGCGCGTCGAGCGCATGGGTCTTGTCGGAGAACGGCAGGCGCTGGCCCGCGATCTCCTGCCACTCTTCGTGGCCCTTGCCGGCGATGAGCACCACGTCTTGCGGCGCCGCCTGCGCGATGGTTTCGGCGATGGCGCGGGCACGGTCGACCTGCACGCGGGCCGCCTCGACACGCGTGAAGCCGCGCAATGCCTGGCTGATGATGGCGTCGGGGTTCTCGTTGCGCGGGTTGTCGCTGGTGAGCACGACGTGGTCGGCCTGCCGTTCGGCGACGGCGGCCATCAGCGGGCGCTTGATCGGGTCGCGGTTGCCGCCGCAGCCGAACACGCACCAGAGCGCGCCGCCGCGCTGCTTGGCGAGCGGGCGCAGGCCAGCGAGTGCCTTGTCGAGCGCGTCGGGCGTGTGGGCGTAGTCGACCACGGCCAGCGGCGCACCGTCGGTCGGCTGCACGCGGTCCATGCGACCCGGCACGCTGCTGAGGTGGGCGCAGGCGGCCACGGCCTGCGCGAGCGTCAGGCCCAGCGCGCGCAGGGTGCCGAGCACGCCGAGCAGGTTGGCGACGTTGTACTGGCCGATGAGCCCGGTGGCGAGTCGTTCGGCAGGCGCCGTGCTGCCGTGCTCGGCCACGGTGAACTGCAGGCCCTGGGCGTCGTAGCCGATGTCGCGCGCCATGAGCCTTGCGGGCTTGCCAGCGGCCGAGACGGTCCAGACGTCGAGCGCGCCGATGCCGGCGTCGAGCAGGTTGGCGCACAGGCTGGCGCCGTGCATGTCGTCGATGTTGATCACGGCGGCGCGCAGGCCGGGCCAGCGGAACAGCTCGGCCTTGGCCTGCCAGTAGGCGTCCATGCTGCCGTGGTAGTCGAGGTGGTCCTGCGTGAAATTGGTGAACACGGCGACCGCGATGCGGCTGCCGTCGAGCCGGCGCTCGGCGATGCCGATCGACGAGGCCTCGATGGCGCAGGCGCCGAAGCCGTCGGTGACGAAGTCGCGCAGCGCGCGCTGCAGCATCACGGGGTCGGGCGTGGTCAGGCCGGTGTAGGTGAGCGCGGGCGGCACGCCGATGCCCAAAGTGCCGACCACGGCGCAGGGCGACGGGGCGCCGCGCTCGGTCGTGCCGTCGGGGCGCATGGCGCGCACGCCGCCGGCCGCGCGCAGCGTGGACAGCGATTCGGCCAGCCACCACGCGGTGGAGGTCTTGCCGTTGGTGCCGGTCACGGCGAGCACATCGAGCTGCGCCGAGGGGTTGTCGTAGAAGGCGGCGGCAATCGGGCCGGTGGCGGCCTTGAGGCCGGGGTAGCTCACGATGCGCTCGTCGCCGTCGAAGCCGAAGGCCTCCACGCCCTCGTGCTCGACGAGGCAGGCCACGGCGCCCTGCGCCAGCGCGGCCGCCACGTGCTGGCGGCCGTCGGTCGCGGCACCGGGCCAGGCGATGAAGGCATCGCCCGGGCCGATCGCGCGGCTGTCGGCCTGCAGTGCGCCCTGCACGCGCTCTTTCAGCCAGAACGCGGCGGTGGTGGGGGAAGTGAATGTCAGCATGTCAGAAGCTCTCGGGGACGTCTTGCGTCTGCACGAGGGGTTTGACCGCCAGATCGGGCGGGACGTTCATCATGCGCAGCGTCTGCTGCACGACTTCGCTGAACACGGGCGCCGCGGCGAGGCCGCCGTAGTACTGGCCGTCGCTGGGCTCGTCGATCATCACCGCGACGATGATGCGCGGCTTCTCGATGGGCGCCATGCCGGTGAACCAGGCGCGGTACTTGTTGCTGGCGTAGCCCTTGCCGACCTGCTTGTGCGCCGTGCCCGACTTGCCGCCGACCGAGTAGCCGACCGTTTGCGCGCGCGTGCCGGTACCGCCCGGGCCGGCGGCCATCTGCAGCATCTTGCGCACCGCGAGCGCGTTGGACGGCGAGAACACGCGCACGCCGACCGGCGGCTCGGTGTTCTTCAGGATGGTCACCGGAATGATGGAGCCGTCGTGCGCGAACGAGGTGTACGAATGCGCCATCTGGAACAGCGACGCCGACAGGCCGTAGCCGTAGGCCATGGTGGCCTGCTCGACCGGCTTCCAGGTCTTCCACGGGCGCAGCCGGCCCGTCACGGCGCCGGGAAACTGGATCTGCGGCTTCTGGCCGTAGCCGAGTGCGGTGTAGGTGTCCCACATCTCGTGGGGCGTCATCTTCTGGGCGATCTTGAGCGCGCCCACGTTGCTCGACTTCTGGATCACGCCCTCGACCGTCAGCGCCCCGTAGTTGTGGGTGTCGCTGATGGTGAAGCCGCCCAGCTGGTAGCGCCCGGGCGCGGTGTCGATGATGGTCGAGGGCTTCACGCGGCCGGCCTCGAGCGCCATCGCCACGGTGATGGGCTTCATGGTCGAGCCGGGCTCGAAGGTGTCGGTGAGCGCGCGGTTGCGCAGCTGCTCGCCCGTGAGGTTCTGGCGCTTGTCGGGCACGTAGCTCGGGTAGTTGGCGAGCGCCAGCACCTCGCCGGTGGTGCTGTCGAGCACCACCACGCTGCCGGCCTTGGCCTTGCGCGCCGTGACGGCGTCGCGCAACTTCTGGTAGGCGAAGAACTGCACCTTGCTGTCGACGCTGAGCTGAATGTCGCGGCCCTCGACCGGCGGCACCTGCTCGCCCACGCCCTCGACCACGCGGCCCAACCGGTCCTTGATGACGCGGCGCGAGCCGGCCTTGCCGGCCAGTTCCTTGTTGAACGCCAGCTCGATGCCTTCCTGGCCGTTGTCTTCCACGTTGGTGAAACCCACCACGTGCGCCGCCGCCTCGCCCTCGGGGTACTGGCGCTTGTATTCCTTGCGCTGGTAGATGCCCTTGAGGTTGAGCGCGGCGATCTGCTTGGCGATGGGCTCGTCGACCTGGCGCTTGATCCAGACGAAGGTCTTGTCTTCGTCTTCGAGCTTCTTGTCGAAGTCCTTCTGCGGCATGCCGAGCAGCTTGGCCACCTGCTTGAGCTTGGCGCGCACCTCGGGGTCGTCGCGTTCCACGTCTTCGGGAATGGCCCAGATGCTGGGCGCCACCACGCTGGAGGCCAGGATGAGCCCGTTGCGGTCGAGGATGCGGCCGCGGTTGGCCGGCAGCTCCAGCGTGCGTGCAAAGCGCACTTCGCCCTGGCGCTGGAAGAAGCTGTTGTTGAAGACCTGCACGTACGCGGCACGGCCCGCCAGCATGACGAAGCCGAAGGCGATGCCGGCGACGATGAACTTGCTGCGCCACACCGGCGTCTTGCTCGCGAGCAAGGGGCTGGTGGTGTAACGCACGCTGCGGTTGCCGCGGCTCATCGGGTGGGCCTCGCGGTGGCGGCGCCGGGCTTGGGCGGCGTGGTGGGCGGCAGCGGTGCGATGGCCGGGATCACCGAGCCGTCGGGCCGCACGTACTGCGTGATGGCCGGCGAGGCCGTGCGCATCTGCAGCTGTTCCTTGGCCAGCTTCTCCACGCGCAGCGGCGTGGCCTGTGCGCGCTTTTCCACCTGCAGGCGGTCGTGCTCGGTTTCGAGCTTGCGCGCCTCCTGCTGGGCGCGGTCGAACTCGGTGTAGAGCTGGCGCGACTGGTACTGGGTGTGCACAAGGTACAAAGCCGTCGCAATGACGGCCAGCAGAAGGAGCAGGTTGATCCGCGCCATGGCTACCCGGCTTCCGTGCGTTCAGCCACCCGAAGGATGGCGCTGCGCGAGCGCGGGTTGCCGCGCACTTCTTCTTCAGACGGCTTGATGCGCTCGAGCGCATGCAGCTTCATCACCTTGGGCGCAGCGAAGGGCGCGCGTCGGTCGTAGACCTCCTTCGAGTGCTTGGCGATGAACTGCTTGACGATGCGGTCTTCGAGCGAATGAAAGCTGATCACCGCGAGCCGGCCGCCGGGCGCAAGCACCGACAGGCTGGCTTCTAGCGCTTGTTGCAGCTCCTCAAGCTCGGCGTTGATGAAAATCCGAAAAGCCTGAAATGTGCGCGTTGCAGGGTTCTGGCCCTGCTCGCGGGTTTTGACCGTGCCAGCCACGAGCTCGGCCAGTTCGGTGGTGGTTGAAATTGCGCCCCGTTCTTGTCTGCGAGCAACAATCGCCTTTGCAATCTGAACAGCAAACCGTTCTTCGCCATAGTCACGGATCACCTCTGCAATTTGTTGAAGTTCGGCCGTTGCCAGCCACTCGGCCACGCTCTCGCCGCGCGTGGTGTCCATGCGCATGTCGAGCGGACCGTCGAAACGAAAACTGAAGCCGCGCACCGGGTTGTCGATTTGCGGCGAACTCACGCCCAGGTCCATCAGCAAGCCGTTGACGCTGGCGTCGGGCAATTCGCCCAGCGAGCGGAATCCCTGGTGGCGGATAGAAAAACGCGCATCCGAGATGCGCGCTGCTTCGGCCACTGCTTCTGCATCCTTGTCGAATGCGATGAGCCTGCCTTCCGGCGCCAGCCGCGCGAGGATGGCGCGCGCATGCCCTCCGCGGCCGAAGGTGGCGTCCACGTACGTGCCCGCGGCTGCCGCGCTGCCGGAAAGAACTGCTTCCACCGCCTCGTTCAACAAGACGGTCGTGTGGGTCAGGGGGGTGTTCACGGGGCTCCTCAGAACGCGAAGTCCTGAAACACATCCGGCATCTCGCCCTGGGTGGCCTCGGCCTCCTTGGCCTCGTAGGTCGCCTTGTCCCAGAGTTCGAAGTGGTTGCCCATGCCCAGCAGCAGCGTTTCGCGGTTGATGCCGGTGGCGGCGCGCAGCTCGGGCGACACCAGCACGCGGCCGGTGCCGTCCATCTCGACGTCCATCGCGTTACCGAGGAAGACGCGCTTCCACCACTGCGCCGACATCGGCAGCGCAGCGATGCGTTCACGGAATTTTTCCCATTCGGGACGGGGGAACACCATCAGGCATCCGTGCGGATGCTTGGTGATCGTGAGCTGGCCGCCCGCCGTGGCGCTCAGGACGTCGCGATGCCGGGTCGGCACGGAGAGCCGCCCCTTGGCATCCAGACTGAGCGATGAAGCGCCTTGAAACACGACCACGAAACCCCTGTGGTGGGAGGTGCCGCGACACCCGAAAGGGGCGTTGCCCGCACTTTTTCCCACTTAACTGCACTTTTTTCCACTGTAGCAGGAAACACTTGCGACGCAACTGGGGCCCGGGGGTATTTTTTGTAATGGAATCAACGACTTAGCGCCGATTTCCAAACCTGGAAATCGGCGAATTGTGTTGAAAATGAAGTACTTAGCTCACGCAGTGAAAGTGATGCGTGAAGGACGACCCCGTTACAGGGGCCGAGGGAGGCGACTTCAGAGGATGAAGCGCGAAAGGTCTTCGTCGTGACTTAGTGCCGCGAGGCGCTCGTCGACATAAGCGGCATCGATGCGGACCGTCTGGCCCTCGATGCGGGTGGCGTCGAAGCTTACCTCATCGAGCAGGCGCTCCATCACGGTCGAGAGGCGGCGTGCGCCGATGTTCTCGGTGCGCTCGTTCACCTCGAAGGCGATGGCCGCCAAACGCGTGATGCCGTCGGGCGTGAAGTCGAGCGTCACGCCTTCGGTGGCCAGCAGCGCCTGGTACTGCTTCACGAGCGACGCGCGGGTCTGCGTGAGGATGCTCTCGAAGTCCGACACCGAGAGCGATTGCAGCTCGACGCGGATCGGAAAGCGTCCCTGCAGCTCGGGGATCAGGTCGCTCGGCTTGCTCAGGTGGAAGGCGCCGCTCGCGATGAACAGCATGTGGTCGGTGCGCACCACGCCGTACTTGGTCGACACGGCCGTGCCTTCCACGAGCGGCAGCAGGTCGCGCTGCACGCCCTGGCGCGAGACGTCGGAGCCCTGCGCTTCGCTGCGCGTGGCGACCTTGTCGATCTCGTCGATGAACACGATGCCGTTCTGCTCGGCGTTGGCAATCGCCTGCGTGCGGATCTCGTCCTCGTTGACCAGCTTGGCGGCCTCTTCGTCGATCAACAGGCGCATCGCCTCGGCGATCTTGAGCTTGCGCGTCTTGCGCTTGCCGCCACCGATCTGGCCGAACATGCCGCGCAATTGCTCGGTCATTTCCTCCATGCCGGCGGGGCCCATGATCTCCAGCGGCGCGCGGGTCTCGGCGAGGTCGAGCTCGATCTCCTTGTCGTCGAGCTGATGCTCGCGCAGCTTCTTGCGGAAGGCCTGGCGCGTCGGGTTGGGGCTGTCGAGTGCGGGCGCGGCGCCATCGGCGCCGCGCGCCGGAGGCAGCAACGCGTCGAGGATGCGCTCTTCGGCCGCATCTTCGGCGCGGGCGCGCACCTTCACGCTCTCGGATTCGCGCGTCTGCTTGACGGCGATCTCGGCGAGGTCGCGAATGATCGAGTCGACGTCCTTGCCCACGTAGCCCACCTCGGTGAACTTGGTGGCCTCGACCTTGATGAACGGCGCATCGGCCAGACGGGCCAGGCGGCGGGCAATTTCGGTCTTGCCGACGCCCGTCGGGCCGATCATGAGGATGTTCTTGGGCGTGATCTCGTGGCGCAGCGTGTCGTCGACCTTCTGGCGGCGCCACCGGTTGCGCAGCGCAATGGCCACGGCGCGCTTGGCGGCGGGCTGGCCGACGATGTGGTTGTCGAGCTCGGAGACGATTTCCTGGGGGGTCATGGACATGGTCAGAGCGCTTCCACCGTGTGGTTCATGTTCGTGTAAATGCAGATTTCTCCGGCGATCGCCAGCGATTTGCGCACGATCTGCTCGGCCGAGAGGTCGGTGTTGTCGATCAGCGCCTTGGCCGCCGACTGGGCGTACGCGCCACCCGAACCGATGGCGATCACGCCGTCTTCGGGTTCCAACACGTCGCCATTGCCGGTGATGATGAGCGAGGTCGTGGCGTCGGCCACGGCCAGCATGGCCTCGAGCTTGCGCAGCACGCGGTCGGTACGCCAATCTTTCGTGAGCTCGACCGCTGCGCGGGTCAGGTGGCCCTGGTGCTTTTCGAGCTTGGCCTCGAAACGCTCGAAGAGCGTGAAGGCATCGGCGGTGGCGCCGGCGAATCCCGCCAGGACCTTGCCGTGATAGAGCCGTCGCACTTTGCGCGCCGTGCCCTTGATGACGATGTTGCCGAGAGTGACCTGCCCGTCCCCGCCAATGGCGACCTGATCGCCTTGGGGGGTCTTGCGGCGCACGCTCACGATGGTGGTGCCGTGAAACTGTTCCATCGCAGCCATCTGGGGATGGGCCCCGCCAATGCAACCCCTGCGGTCGGACAAGCTGCTGGCGGAAAAAACGCGGCGCCGAGGCCGCGAACGCCCCTGTGCCGGGGTCAGTTCTTGCGGACGGCGACCGTGGCGTGGTCGGTGATGCCGATCAGGCCAAAAAGCGCCGCAATCAGCCGGTGCGCATCGACGAACTGCACCCGCTCGCCATTCGCGTCGCGCTCGCGGACCCAGCTCAGCAGCGTGCCGGCCGCCGCCAGGTCCATGCGCAGCAGGGCCGCGCACGAGATGACCGGCGCCGTCGTGTGGCGCAGGTCGTGGTCCAGGCGCTGCCAGCACGACAGCGAATCGCCGCGCAGGTCGCCCGCCAGCGCGGCAAAGCCGCTGTCGGTGGACGGAAAGCTCTCGGAATCGCCCCCGACCGACAGCAGCGACCACACCGAGCTCGGCCGGCTCGCCGGCGGCGCGGCCAGCGAGGTGCACTCGCCCTTCGGGTCTTGCCAGGACGGCGGCGACACCTCGTAGGTGATGCAGTAATTGAGTGCCACCAGCTCGAAGTCGTCAGGCATGTGCAGCATGCGCAGCGTCGCGAGACGCAGCTGCCACCAGGCATCGTCGGGATGGCGCTCGTTGTTGGGCGTGGCCGCGGCCAGCACGGCCAGAAGTTGCGAGGCGCCGAAGAAGCGCAGCTGCACCGGCGAATCGGACCAGTGCGTGAACAGGATGCGCAGCGGCGCGACGGCCGGCGGATCGATCTCGGCGAGCGCACGCCAGTCGAGCGTCCAGACCATGCCGGCCTGAGAGAGCGCGCGCGTGAGCGCCATGAGCCCTTCGCGCGTGAGGTGTGCGGGGCTGGCCCAGTCGGAGGCACCCGTCGTGTCGGAGGCCGCTTCGGCGTCCTCGCTGGCGGTGACGGCCTTCACGCTGCGCGCGAGCTCGTCGAGCGACACCCAGTCGGGGCCCATGCGCTTCATGCGCTGCGCATAGCGCATGCGGGCAGCCGCGAATTTGGCGGCGTCGCCGATGGCGCGGTACAGGTCGAACAGCGCGCGCCAGCGGGCGTCGTCGCGCTCCACCGTGGCGGCTGCGGCGCCGTCATCGGCGGAGGGCACCGGCTCGGCGGCCAGCGCCTGCAGCAGGATGGCCTCGGCGCCGGTGTCGTCGCCGTGCGCGAAGCGGATCACCGCTTCTTCGAGTGCGCCGTCATGGGTGAGCCGAGATGGCTGCGGCGCGGGGACGGCGGCGGCGGCAACCACCGGCGCGTCGGCCACGAGTGCAGAAGCGGCCGGTGCGCCCGGCTCGGCCGGCAATTGGTCGCCGCCGCTGTCGACCGGCGGCAGCGTTTCAGCGCCCGCATCGGGCGGCGGATTGACCAGCGTCTCGCCGTTCGGCCCGCGGCCCTTCCACCACTGCTGCGACATCTGCTCTTCGATCTCGTCGATCTTCTTGAGCGTGAGCGCGCGGCCTTCGGGTTTTTCGGAAGTGCTGTTGAGGTTGAACGACGAGGGCGTGACCGTCGCTTCAAAAGCATGGGCCGCCGCCTCGCGTTGGCGCAGCTTGCGCAGCATGTCGAACTCGCGGCGGCGCACGAAGTCGTTGCGCTGGCGCCGTTCGATCATTTCCTTCAGCATCTCGCGGCTGTAGGTCTGCTCGGGCAGCGACGAGTCGGAGGACGGGGCGTCCAGCTCCGACCAGTCTTTCAGGGGATTTCGAACGAACTTGGCCACCTTCGAAAAAAGGCGGCCTGACTCTTCCTTTGCCATTCAGAGAAGGTTATCGAAAGCGCGAATTTCTCTCTACCTTGCTGCGGCTCAATCCCCGAACATTTTCTGCTTCAGCTCGCGGCGCTGCTGCGCTTCGAGCGAGAGCGTGGCGGTCGGGCGGGCCAGCAGGCGGCCGACGCCGATGGGCTCGCCGGTCTCGTCGCAGTAGCCGTAGTCGCCAGCGTCGATGCGCTGGATCGACTGCTCGATCTTCTTGAGCAGCTTGCGTTCGCGGTCGCGCGTGCGCAGTTCGAGCGCGTGCTCTTCCTCGATGGTGGCGCGGTCGGCCGGGTCGGGCACGACCACGGTGTCTTCGCGCAGGTGCTCGGTGGTTTCACCGGCGTTCTCGAGGATGCCGCGCTTGAGTTCGACGAGCTTCAGGCGGAAGAACGCCATCTGCTTGTCGTTCATGTACTCGTCGTCGGGCATCGCGATGACCTCGGCGTCGCTCAGCTCGGCGGGCGTCTTGGTCTTCCAGTTGTTGAGCAGCTTCGGGTCTTTCTTGACGGCCAGCGGCGGCGGCGGCACCAGCGCGGTGGAAGGCGCCTGCGAGAAGCTGGACTTGGCGGCGGTCGAGGCCACGGATTGCGGCATCGAGGGCACGGTGAGTTGCGACAGCCGGGACACGCGGCCACCACGCGCGGCGGGAGCGGGCGTAGCGGGGATCGAGGGTGTCGCCGGGGCGGAAGAAGAGGCGGCAGCCGTTTTTTTCATGGGGGTCGGGGGAGCAGAAAGGGTGGCCGCAGAACGGCCGACCGGTTGGGATGACGTAGGCGCCGTGCCCGCGGACTTGGTTGCGGGCTTGGCGGACTTCTTGGCAGCCGCGGTCCCGGTCTTGGCCGGGGTTGCCGCAGGCTTTTTGAGAGCGCTTTTCTCTTTCGCGGCAGGGGCGGCAGCAGCGGTGGCGGAAACCTTCTTCGCCGCGGGTACAGCCTTTACAGCCGGCGCCTTCTTTGCGGCGGGCTTGGTGGCTGGCGTGGCCTTGACGGCGGGTTTCTTCACGGTGACTGGCTCCTTGTACGAACTGGAACGCGCTTTCACTGGGTGTCTCCTCCCAAGGGAGTCGTTGCGGGTGTCAGGCCGCGCGGGCTCCACGTGTCGGGGGGCGTCCGCAGGTGGGCGAACCCCGGGGTTATACCCCCGAAAGCCCGCCAAAAACCCTTGGCGCCCCGTGCCGTAAGTCATATCTCGCCCCTGTGGACGAAGCATGGCTCCCGGAACAGGCGCGCGATTGTATAGAGAACTCGAAACGCAGCGCCATCGGGTACCGCACTGCCCTGCTCCGGTAGCATCGCGCGGCGCCGCCACAGGGGGTGGCGCAGGCACGCCGCGCGCCGCGGGAGGCAGCGCGACGGCCGTTCAAACAACCGATCGGAAAGCAATCTTGAACAAGAAAACAGCATTGGGAGTCCTGGCCGCGGCCATCGTCGTTGCCTATGGCGGCAGCACCTGGTGGGCCGGCACGCAAATCAAATCGAGCTACGACGTCGCCCTCGGCGAACTGCCGAAGCAGACCGCGCTGGTGCGCGTGATCGAGCGCAGCTACGACCGCAGCTTCTTCGGCGCCGTGAGCACCGTGACGCTCGAACTGGGCTGCCCGGCCGAGGCCGAAGCCGCCACCGCCCCTGCCGCATCGGCACCCGCCGCCGCGCCGGCCGCAGACACGACCGACGTCGCCCAGGCCACGACCGAAGGCGAGGAAGAAGAACCCACCGAAGACGACAGCGACGCCAAGGCCACGCCGCCCAAGCCCGTGCGCATCACCTTCCGCGACACCATCCACCACGGTCCGTTCGCCGGTGGCACGCTGGCCGCGGCCGTCATCGACAGCGAACTCGTGCTCGACGCCAAGGCACAGGCCGAGGCCGAAAAGCTGTTCGGCAAGGCCAAGCCGGTGACCGCGCACACCAAGGTCGGCTTCGGCGGCGGCTTCACCAGCGACCTCACGGTCGCGCCCGCCAAGCTGATCGAAGAAGGCAAGGGCGAGTTCGCCTGGCAAGGCGCGCAGGCCCGCCTGGACATGGACGCGGCCCGCACCCGCCTGCGCTACGACATGACGATGCCGGGCATGGACATCAATACCGCCTCCAAGGGCGTGCAGGTGAAGGTGGGCAAGTTCACCGCCAAGGCCGACATGGACGGCAGCGCCGGCTGGCTCCTGGCCACCGGCAAGTCCGAAGGCCGGCTCGACAGCTTCGAGCTGAACGCGCCCAAGGGCCTGCTCCCCGGCGGCGAGGGCGCCGCCCCCGCCAAGTCGATCAAGGTGCTGCTGCAGAACGTCGACCTGATTGCCGAAGCCACCATCAAGGACGGCCTGTACGCCTCCGAAGGCGCCTTCAAGGGCAAGGGCAAGGTCAACGAGACCGCCATCGACAAGTTCGAGATCGCCAGCAGCGCACGCCGCATCCAGGCGGCCGGCTACAAGAAGCTGGCCGACGCCTGGCTGCAGTCGACCGACGGTGCCGGCTGCGGCCAGCGCAGCAAGGGCCAGAAGGACGCGATGCAGGCGCTGATCAAGCAGCTCGCGCCCGACCTCAAGGCCATGGCCAAGCACAGCCCCGAGGCCGGCCTCGACCGCATGCTGATCGAGATCGGCGGCCAGAGCGCCGAGATCAGCTACTCGGTGGCCCTCGCCGGCGTGACCGACGAAGACCTGAAGCTGCCCGGCAACACGCTGCTGCTCCAGCGCGGCGTGCTCAAGGCCAACGCGCGCGTGCCCGTGAAGTGGATCGAGAAGCTGGCCGAAACCGGCGCCGAGAGCGGTCAGACGCCGCCGCCTGAAATGGTCGCGGGCCTGATCGAACAGGCCGAGGAGAGCGGCTACGTGAAGCGCGCGGGCGACGACGTGGTCAGCCAGGTCGAGTTCAGCGAAGGCCAGCTCAAGCTCATCGGCAAGCCGGTGGGGAATTTCGGCAAGTAACCAATTCCTGCCCCATGAAAAACGG
>NZ_CALRZC010000093.1:0-28899 GCF_943372545.1 Variovorax sp. YR752
ACAGCGACCAGATGCCGCCGTGGGAACTGCCCGCCAACGCCACGGCCAGCGGCATCCTCACGCGCTCCAGCACCGGCGGCGCGGCCAACCAGGCCAACATGCTGCGCTTCGAAGACCGCGCGGGCGCCGAGCAGATCCTGCTGCACGCCGAGCGCAACCTCGACGTCGAAGTGGAAGCCGACGAAACCCACACCACCGACGGCACGCGCACCACGCTCATCAAGGGCCACGAGTCGGCCACCTACCAGGACGGCGAAACGCGCGACATCACCGCAGGCGCGACAGAGACGATCACCGGCGGCGACACGCGCGACGTGACGGGCGGCTTCAGCGAAACCGTGAGCGGCGGCGTGACGCAGCGCATCACGGGCGGCAAGACGCGCACGCTCGGCGGCGGGCTCAACGACACCATCTCCGGCGGCGTGACGCTCGCCATCAGCGGCGGCTTCAACGGCACCATCGACGGGCAGGAAATCCGCTTCGTGAGCGCGGGCCGCAACGACACGATCAACACGTCGAACACCGTGCACGTCAACGGTCCGTCGAACACCACGGTGACCGGACCCACGGTTCACACCTCGCCGGATGTGACCTTCAACACCACGAACCACATCCACAACACGACGCAGCACGTGATCAACACCAACGTCTACAACACGACGTCCAAGGTCTACAAGAACATCACGAACGACTACACGAACAACTCGAAGACCTACATCAACAACTACGCCAAGAGCAACGACTGGCGCTGGTACCGTGCGGGCGGCGTGGGGGCGCGTTTCTCTGCAGTCGGACTGGCGCTCGACCTGTGGGGGCTGCGCCAGCAGAACTACATCCTCAACTCGCAGTTCTCGGGCATACGGCTCGACGTGGCGGTGTTCCGCTCGCAGAACTCGGCCACCGAGATCGAGGGAAAGATGCTCAAGGTCGCGAACATCGGCATGAAGATCGCCAGCGGTGGCCTGGCCTTCGCCGCCAAGGCGATGACCGTCAAGGTCTGAATTGCCGATGCCCGTCTGGGAACAGATCCTCTGGAGCGCCTTCGCCGTGATGATGGGCGGGGCGCTGCTGGCCGGTGTCGCGGTGGTCGTCACGGCCACGCGCGAGCAGCGCAAGTACACGCAGGAGCGGCGCATCGGCGAGCGCCTGGGTTTTGCCGGCGTGGCCACGCACGGTGTGGTGGCGCAGGTGCGGCGCTCCGAACACCAGCTCACGAGCCCGGGCAACCACGGCCAGTGCATGGTCGCGCTCGAATTCACGCTGCAGATGCCGCCGACGTCGCCGGTGCCGACCGTGGTGCTGCGCACGCTGGTCGACGAGCTGCTGCTGCCCCGCCTCGCGGTGCCGGGCGCGACGCTGCATCTGGTCCAGGACCCAGCGCATCCCGACGTGGTGTCGGTCGACCGGCAGCGCACGCCGCTCGAAATGGCGCCCGCACGGAGCTAGCCGCCCCTTGAAAACCGTCAAGCCGCTGCGGCTGAGTGTCATCACGCGCCCCTTCCTGCGGGGCCGACAGCAACGCCTGGGCGTCACGCTGATGGGCATGGTGTCGATGGACGCTGCGCCCGTGCTGCTGCCCGAGCCCGAGTTCTGGAAGATCGCTGCCGAAGAGCTCGGCCCCACAGGCGCCATCGACCTGGGCATTCCCAAACCCCACGCCGAGTTCCTGGCCACCGGCCACGCCTACACGCAGCACCAGGACGACAAGACCGCCTGCGCCGTCGCGATGCGCATGGGTGAACTTTCGCGCCAGCTGCTGGTGTTCGGCGACCGCTTCTGGCTCGACGGCCGCGCCACCGCGCCGCAGCCCTTCGAGTCGATGCGGCTGGACGCCACCCGCGCCTACGGCGGCGCCGGCTTTGCCGAGAACCCGCAGGGCATCGGCCACGCACTCGAAACCGTCAACGGCCTGCAGGTGCAGCGCCTGCCGAACATCGAAGACCCGCAGCAGCGCATCGACCGGCCCGATCGCGAGACCGAGCCGGCCGGCTTCGGCGCGATCGACCTGACGCGGCCCAGCCGCATGCGCCTGATCGGTCGGCAGTACGACGGCCACTGGCGCGAGCACCTGTTCCCCGGCTTTTCAGAGGACATGGACTGGCGCTTCTTCAACGCCGCGCCGCCGCAGCAGCGCTGGCCCGCGCGCGACCACATCCCTGGCGGCACGCCCTACGAAATCTGGCACATGCACCCCACGCAGCCGGTGCAGCGCGGGCGGTTGCCCGACTGGCGTGCGCGCGCCTTCATCGCGCGCCGGACCGGTCGCGGCCGCGAACCCGCGCAGTTCGACGAGGTGCCGATGCGCCTCACCACGGCGTGGTTCTTTCCGCACCGCGGGCAGGTGGCGCTGATCCACCACGGCGAAATCGACATCGTGGAAGACGACGCCGACGACGTGACGCACGTGATGCCCGCCATCGAGGCCGCAAGCGATGCGCCGCGCCCGCTGGCGCACTACTTCGCCCTCCTCCAGCGCCGCTGCCATCCCGAGACCGGCGCACTGCACGCGGCCCGCGACGACGAACTGCTGCCCGCGCAGTCCATCGGCCCCTGGCTCGACACGCTGGACGACGGCGAGGAATCCGCGATGGTGCGCAACATGCGCGAACGCGGCGACCGGCTGCGCGCGGACATGATGCAGAAGGCACGCGAGGCCGGCCACGATCCGCGACTGCTGCGCGAACGACCAATGCCCGAGCCGTTTCGCAAGATTCCGACGCTCGCCGAGCTGCCCGAGTTCGTCGCGCGCACGCGGCGCTTCACGCAGGACCAGCGCAAGACGCTCGAAGACGGCCGGCGCGAGCTCGAACGCGCGGGTCAGCTCAACGCGGCCGAGTCACGCCAGGTCGGTTTCGACTCCGCAGAGTTGGTCTCGGGCATCGACCGCACCACGACCAAGGGCCCGCCCGCCTTCGACGCACAGACCGTGCTGCAGGGCATGTTCGGCATCGCCGCCGCGACGGGCACGTCTGCGTTGCCGCCCGCGCAGCAGCGGGCCTTCGCGGAGGTCGTCGAGAAAGGCCAGCGCGGGCTGATCGACATGTACCGGATGGGCGCACAGCACCAGTCGCCCGCCGACGTGCTCGAAGGCGAACGCGCCACCGAGGCGCGCCAGCGTGTGCAGGACGCGATGGCCACCACGCGCGACCTCTCCGAGATGGACCTCACGGGTGCCGACCTGTCGGGCATGGACCTGCGCGGCGCGCGCCTGCATCGCACCTTGCTCGAACACGCCAACCTCGAAGGCGCCCGGCTCGATGGCGCGGATGCCACCGAAGCCGTGCTCGTGCGCGCACGCCTGTCGCGCGCCTCGCTCGCGGGCTGCGTGCTGCACCGCGCGAACCTCAGCCTGGCCCACTGCGTCTACACCCTGTTCAGCGGCGCGCAGCTGCACCACACCACACTCGAGCAGACACACTTCGACCACTGCGATTTCTCGCAAGCCTCGCTGGAGCACCTGACCGTGCTTGGCCTGCAGGTTTCGCACTGCCGCTTCGACACCGCACGCCTTTCCTACGTGACCTTCATCGAACAGACCCGCCTGCAGGACTGCAGCTTTCGCGGCGCCGTGCTCCACAAGGTCGGGCTGATCTCGTGCATTGCGGAGCGGCTCGACTTCAGCGCCGCCACGCTCGAAGCCTGCGCCTGGGCCCACACGCCGGGCGACACCGGCATCGTCTTTCGCGGTGCGACCCTGCACACCACCTGCTTCGTCGGCACCAGCAGCCTGCGCACCATGGATTTCGAAGACGCGACGCTGGTGCAATGCGGGCTGCGCGAGATGCCGCTGGACGGCGCGCGCTTCGTGCGCGCCACGCTCGACACCTGCGACCTGTCGGCCTGCAGCCTCACGGGCGCCGACCTCAGCGGCTGCGATGCGCCCGAAAGCCTGTTCATCCGCGCCGACTTCACGCAGGCCTCGCTGCGCGGTGCCAACCTCATGCATGCCAGCCTCCAGAAAGCCCGCCTGGTCCGCACCGACCTGCGCGAGGCCAACCTGTTCCGCGCCGACGTCTCGCAAACGTTGATCGACGGCGTGACCGACACGCACGGCGCGTACCTTGAACAGGCCAAGACCCTCCCGCGCCGCGCCGCGGATTCGGCCCGATGACGCCGGCTGAGCTGGCAGCGACGATCCGCGGCGGCGAACACATCCAAGGCCAGGACTTCCAGGGCATGAACTTCGACGGCATGGACCTGCGTGGCGGCAGCTTCGGTGCCTGCGACTTCCGCCGCGCCAACCTGCATGCCGCGCGGCTGGGCGAGTCGGTGTTCGACAGCTGCCGCTTCGACGACGCAGTGCTCGACACCGCCGACCTGCAGCACGCCGCCTTCAACCGCAGCACCCTGCCCCGCGCGCGCCTGCGGTCTGCATCGATGGCCCACGCGGTCTTCGCCGAGGCCGACCTGTGCGGTGCCGACATGACCGAAGCGCAGGCGGGCCAGGCCACCTTTCACCAGAGCACGCTCGACGGCGCGGGCTTCGAACGCGCGGACCTCACGAAGGCGGTGTTCGGCGAATGCCGCCTCGACGGCACACGCTTCGACGCCGTGGCGCTGAACACCACCGTCTTCTACCGCGCAGCGCTGCGCGGCACGCACTTCCGGGGCGCAAGCTTCCACAACGTGATCTTCGGAGAGGCCGACCTCGCGGGGCAGGACTTCTCGGCGCAGTCGTTTCATCTCTGCCAGTTCATCGATGCCGACCTGACGGGCTGCAACTTTGCCGGCGCGCGGCTGAGCCAGTGCAACTTCAAGGGCGCGAAGCTCGAAGGCGCGGTGCTGTCGGGTGTGCACGCGCCCCAGTGCCTGTTTCCCGAAGCGGACCTGCGACGGGCCGACGCACGCGGCGGGCACTTCGACCAGAGCCTGTGGGTTGGTGCCAGGCTCGACGACACCGACCTGTCGGACGCGCGGCTCGAACAGTGCGTGTTCCACCGCGCGAGCTGCCGCCGCACCGCGTTCGCCCGCAGCCACCTCGTGTACGCGGACTTTTCGTACGCCGACCTCAGCGAGGCCGACCTGCGCGGCGCCACCTTCCATCGCACACAGATGCACCGCGTGATCGAGACCGGCGTGCGCTGGAGCGACCGCCTCGGTGTGCTCGACAGCGACCCCGCACTGTTCGAGGCCGAGCGCTTTTCCGCGGCCCGCGCGAGCCGTCCGCAACGCGCCGGCCGCGACACCTTCGGCCGGCCGCTGCCGCCCGATCCACAGGACACCCTGCCATGAACCACCGCGCCGTTCGCGAGCTTGTCTCGCCGCTATCGGATACGCCTGAGACCGAGATGCACGCGCTGCTGCGCAAGCCGCTGCCGTCGGTCGCCGCCCCGGCCTGGACCGGCAGTGCGCTCGGCACCGTCGTGCAGTCGCTGCCCGATGGCCGCTTCGTTGTCGAGCCGCAGCAAGGCGGCGCGCCCTGGCACTGCCCGCGCGCCGCGAGCTGCCTGCTGCAGCCCAACACGGGCGACGTCGTGCTCGTGGCCGGGCCGCAGCGCGACCAGCTGTTCCTGATCGCCGTCGTCACGCAGGCGGATCCCAGCCAGTCGCAGCTCGTGACCGATGGCGACCTCACGATCCGCTCGCGCCGCGGCGGCATCGCGCTGCAGGCGTCATCTTTCGCGCTTCAGGCCGACAAAGCGACCGTCGACATCACCGACATGGCCTACCGCGGCGCCGAAGTGCGCGTGACCACGCTGGTCGCGCGCTTCGTGGGTCGCACGCTCGAGACCGTGCTCGACCGCCTGAGCCTGCTCACGCGCTCGAGCTTTCGCCTCACCGAAGAGGTCGAGCAGGTGCGCGCGGGCCAGATCGACATGCAGGCCTCGCAAAGCCTGCGCCTGCACGCGAAGAACACCTTCGTCACCAGCGAGGCGCTGGTGAAGGTCGACGCCGAACAGATCCACATGGGTTGATGCAAAGAAAAAGGAGCTTTCGCCATGTTCGCCAACGCACAGATGATGGGAATGGACCTCGCGTTTCCCGATGTCTGCAAGACACCGCCCGCGCTGCCCGTGCCCTACCCCAACATCGCGCTCGGGCCGACGGCCCTGCCCAACGCCTGGAACATCCTGTACGGCGGCACGCCGGTGCACAACATGGCGACCACCACGCCGATCACCAACGGCGACAACGCCGGCGTGCTGATGGGCGTGGTGTCGCAGACCGTGATGGGGCCGTCGCGCCACATCACCGGCGCCTTCACGGTGCTGCTCAAGGGCACGCCCTGCACGCGCATGACCAGCTTGTCGGTGCAGAACCGCTGCAACATCGTGGGCATGCGCATCGTGCCCAGCCAGTTCAAGGTGCTGGTGCTGGCACCTTGAGGCAGCCCTGGACGCTCAGTCCAGCTTGACGCCCGCCGTGCGGATCACTTTGCCCCACTTGGTGGTCTCGGACGCGATGAACGCGTCGAACTCCTCGGGCGTGCTGCCCGCTGGAATCGTGCCCATGGCATCGAGCTTGGCGCGCGTCTCGTCGCTCTTGATGATGCGCGCCACCTCCTCCGACATGCGCTTGACGATCTCGCGCGGCGTGCCCGCCGGCGCCAGCATGCCGGCCCAGGTGCTGCCGGTGAAGCCCGCGAAGCCCTGCTCGATGAAGGTGGGCACGTCGGGCACGGCCGGCAGGCGCTTGTCACCGGCCACGCCGATCAGCCGCACCTTGCCGGCCTTGCCCTGGTTGATGAGGCCCGTGGGCGCGTCGAAAAACAGCTGGATCTGCCCGCCCATCAGGTCGGTCAGCGCGGGCACGGCGCCGCGGTACGGGATGTGGATCATGTAGGTCTGCGTGAGCGACTTCCACAGCTCGCTCGTGAGGTGTGCGGCCGAGCCGTTGCCCGACGAGCCGAAGCTGATCTTGCCGGGATGCTTGCGTGCATAGTCGATGAGCTCGCGCGCGGTCTTGAACGGCGCGTCGTTGTTCACCGCCGCGAGCAGCGGCGACACGCCCATGAGCGACACACCCACGAGGTCCTTGCGCGGGTCGTACGGCAGCTTGGGGTACAGCGTGGTGTTGGCCGTGTAGGCCGCGATGACGACGCCGAAGGTGCTGCCGTCGGGCGCGGCCTTGGCCACGGCATCGACGCCGATCAGGCTGTTGGCGCCGGGCTTGTTGTCGATCACCACGGGCTGGCCGAGCCGCGTCTGCAGGCCCACCTGCACCAACCGCGCCATCTGGTCGGTAAAGCCGCCCGGCGTGTAGGGCACGACGATACGGATCGGCTTGTTCGGCCAGGCGCTCTGCGCGAAAGAAGGTGCGGCGAGGCTGGCGGCAGCAGCCGCGGTGGCAAGGGAAAAACGGCGGCGGGAGAGCGTGGCGTGCGGCATGGTCGGGAACCCTTCGGATGGCATGGATCAGACCATTCTCGAAGCGCCCTCATCCGCCAGCGCTCAGGGTTTGTCCCCGACGGGACAAGGTGGCTCAGAGCGGCAGGATGTCGCGCGAACGCCCGTCGTCGCCGAGCCAGGCCTCGAACTCGTCCGACATCCGCGTCGCCTCGCGCGTGGCCTGACCCCAGGCTGTGATGCGCGCCTGCGCGTCGTTCGCGAAACGGATGAAGTCCTTGCGGTCAGGCAGCTTGCCGTGCGGCAGCGTCTTCACCCACTCGGGGTTGGGCGCGAGCACCACCATGCGGTCGAGAAAGCGCGTCGACTTGTGGCGCCAGCGCAGTCCCTTGTCGAGCCAGCCCGGCACTACCGCCTGCTGGAAGTGCGGGTACAGCACGATGCCTTCATCGGCCGGCTGGTAGTCCAGGTGCAGGTGGTAGTCGGTGATGCCGCCGTCCCAGTAGGCACCGCGCGGCGCGCCCGGAATGTCGTGCACCGCGGCCAGCAGGAACGGAATGGAGCACGAGGCCTGCAGCACGCGGTTGAAGTTGGCCTCGCTCAGCGCGTGCTGGCGCGTGCGGAAGTCGGTCGTGCCGAAAGGCAAGGCCGCGCCGGGCGTGGAGAACACGCAGCGCTCCAGCCACGCGCCCAGGCTCTTGCGGTGCAGGCTGTTGCTCGCAAAGGCGCCCAGGTAGCCGACCGGCGTGCGCGCCCTGCCCTCGCGCCCGAGGATGTGGCGCCCGCGCGAGGTCACCACATGCAGCCGGTAGCGCGAATGGCCCAGCACCTCGCCGATGCGTCCGCCGTAGAAGGTGTCGAGGCTTTCCGCGAAGCGTTCGCTGAGCTGGTGCGGACTGAGCCGCTTCTGGCCCGGCGGCACTTCGAACTGCTGGCGCACATAGTCGTGCTCGAAGCGCCCGAAGGCCGCCTCCGGGTCCGACAGGCAGGCCGTGGCCAGCCGCCACGCGCCGATCGAGGCGCCCACCAGATCCACCGGCTGGCTCGACTGCGTGAGCCAGCGCCCGAAGATGAAGCGGTCGAGCGGCCCGAGGATCAGCCCCTTGGGGCCACCCGCCGCGCCGGGGATGGTGCGCACGTCCTGCGGGCGCAGGCCGTGCTGTTCGATGTGCTGCCGGGCCGCGGGGCCGGCGTAGATGCGCAGGGCTTTCATGCCGGCGGTGTCTGCAAGAAACGTGCGGTCCGCGGGGTGCCTACTTGCGCAACCCCTGCAACTTGGCAAACGCACTCGCCATCTGCCCCGCCGGCTGCGGCGCGTTGTCGCGTCGGCCTTGTTGCTGCTGCTGGCCGCGCCCCGCCCCTTCGAAGCGGTTGTCGCGCGGGCCGTCGCGGCGCGCGGGCGCGGCGTCGAGCTTCATCGACAGGCCGATGCGCTTGCGGGCCACGTCGACTTCCATCACCTTGACCTTGACGATGTCGCCGGTCTTGACGACTTCGCGGGCGTCGTTGACGAACTTGTGGCTCAGCTGGCTCACGTGGACCAGGCCGTCCTGGTGCACGCCCAGGTCGATGAAGGCGCCGAACTGGGCGACGTTGCTCACGGTGCCCTCGAGGATCATGCCCTCGACCAGGTCCTTGATGTCGTCCACGCCGTCGTTGAAGCGCGCCACCTTGAAGTCGGGGCGCGGGTCGCGGCCGGGCTTCTCGAGTTCGCCCAGGATGTCCTTGACCGTGATGACGCCGAACTTCTCGTTGGCGAACAGCTCGGGCTTGAGGGTCTTGAGCATGTCGGCGCGGCCCATCAGCTCGGCGATCGGCTTGCCGGTCTTGACGATGATCTGCTCGACCAGCGGGTACGTTTCGGGGTGGACGCCGGTGATGTCCAGCGGGTCGGCGCCGTCGCGGATGCGCAGGAAACCGGCGCTCTGCTCGAAGGCCTTGGGGCCGAAGCCGGTCACGTCGAGCAGCTGCTTGCGGGTCGAGAACGCGCCGTTGGCTTCGCGCCAGCGCACCACGGCTTTGGCCACGCTGGCCGACAGGCCGGACACGCGGCTGAGCAGCGGCACGCTCGCGGTGTTCAGGTCGACGCCCACCGAGTTCACGCAGTCTTCGACCACGGTCTGCAGGGTGCGCGCGAGTTCGCTCTGGTTCACGTCGTGTTGGTACTGGCCCACGCCGATGCTCTTGGGGTCGATCTTCACGAGCTCGGCCAGCGGGTCTTGCAGGCGGCGCGCAATGGAGGCGGCGCCGCGCAGGCTCACGTCGACATCGGGCATTTCCTGCGAGGCGAATTCGCTGGCGGAATAGACGGACGCGCCGGCTTCGCTGACGACGACCTTGTCGACCGTCATTTCGGGCGCACCGGCCTGCTCGGCCATCTTGGCCAGCAGCTTGATGAGGTCGCCGGCCAGCTTGTCGGTTTCGCGGCTGGCGGTGCCGTTGCCGATGGCGATGAGGTTGACGCCGTGCTTGGCGCACAGCTTGCCCAGCGTGTGCAGCGAGCCTTCCCAGTCCTTGCGCGGCTCGTGCGGGAACACGGTGGCGGTTTCGACCAGCTTGCCGGTCGAATCGACCACGGCCACCTTCACGCCGGTGCGGATGCCGGGGTCGAGCCCCATCACGACGCGCGGGCCGGCGGGTGCGGCCAGCAGCAGGTCGCGCAGGTTGTCGGCGAACACCTTGATGGCGACTTTTTCGGCGTCTTCGCGCAGGCGGGTGAACAGGTCGCGCTCGGTCGACAGGGCCAGCTTCACGCGCCAGGTCCAGGCCACGCACTTGCGCAGCAGGTCGTCGGCCGGACGGGCCGCGTGGCTCCAGCCCAGGTGCAGCGCGATCTTGCCTTCGGCGATGCTGGGCTTGCCCGGCTCGGGTTCGACGGGCAGCACGAGCTTGGCGTCGAGCACTTCGAGCGCACGGCCGCGGAACACGGCCAGGGCGCGGTGCGAGGGCACGCGGCCGATGGGTTCGTCGTACTCGAAGTAGTCGCGGAACTTGGCAATGTCGGCGTTGTTCTCGTCCTTGCCGCTCATGAGGCTGGACTTGAGCAGGCCTTCGTTCCAGAGCCATTCGCGCAGGCCCTGCACGAGCACGGCGTCTTCGGCCCAGCGCTCGGACAGGATGTCGCGCACGCCGTCGAGCACGAGCGGCACGGTCGAGAAATCGGGGCCCGGCTTGCCGTCGTCCAGCGTGGTGGCGGGCTTCAGGAAGGCCTGGGCTTCCACGGCCGGGTCGAGCGAGGGGTCGGCCAGCAGCTTGTCGGCCAGCGGCTCGATGCCGAATTCGCGGGCGATCTGGCCCTTGGTGCGGCGCTTCTGCTTGAACGGCAGGTACAGGTCTTCGAGTTCCTGCTTGGTGGGCGCGAATTCGATCGCGGCGCGCAGCTCGGGGGTCAGCTTGCCCTGCTCGTCGATGGCCTTGAGCACCGCCACGCGGCGGTCTTCAAGTTCGCGCAGGTAAGACAGGCGGGCTTCCAGTTCGCGCAGCTGGATGTCGTCGAGGCCGTCCGTGACTTCCTTGCGATAGCGGGCAATGAACGGAACCGTGGCGCCCTCGTCGAGCAGTTCGACGGCGGCCTTCACCTGGTGCTCGCCGACCTTGATTTCAACGGCGAGCTGGCGAATGATTTTCTGCATGTCTTGAGCGCGTCCCTGGCAAAGCGCGGAAGTTTGCCATAGGCGAAGACACCGCCCGCCGGGCACCGCCGCAGGATGGTTACAACGTGCGCTCGGCCTCTGCCGCGACCGCCGCCTGTGGCAGCACTTCACCGGGCATCACGAGCCGGATGCGCAGCCCGTGCGGCGCCGCGTCCATGACGGCCAGCTCGCCGTGCAGCGCGTCGGCGCGCTCGCGCATGCTGCGCAGGCCCTTGCCCCCGGCCTCGCCGGCCGTGGCCTCCAGGCCGCGCCCGTCGTCGAGCACTTCGAGCACCAGCCCGTGCGAGCGTTCGCGCGGGCCGAAGCGCACGTCCACGCGGGTGGCCTGCGAATGGCGCAGCACGTTCGACAAGGCCTCCTGCGCGATGCGGCACAGCTGCATCGCGGCCTCGGACGAGAGCGGCGGCGACAGCACCACGTCCTGCACGTTCCACACGAGGGTGATGCCGAGCCGGTCGAACGCCGGTTGCAGCCGGTAACGCAAATGACCCAAACGATCGCCGACGCTGGTGTCGGGCTGGTCGTCGAGGGAGTCGACCGTCAGCTGCAGCTCCAGCAGGCAGGCTTGCAGGGCCATCGACAGCTCGCGGGCGTCGGCGGAGCGCGGGTCGTAGCTGGCCATGAGCGCCACCAGCCGGGAGCCGACGCCGTCATGCAGGTCACTGGCGATGCGGCGGCGTTCGGCGAGCACAGCCTGCGCCTGGCGGTTGCGCAGGAGGCGACGCCGCGTGAGGTACCACGTGCCGACGATCATGCAGAGCACGGCGACGTTGACCCCCTGCAGGGCCCAGAAGGCGATCGGCACCTCGGTACCCAGCGTGGTGATCGCCGAGGTTGCGCGGATCGCCTGCCCCACCAGCGGCGTCAGGTGCAGCGCAAACGCCAGCCCCACCCACAGCAGCCTGCGCTGGCGCGAGGCGTGCGGCCAGAGCCAGATCAGGAGCACACACCAGGCGGCGATGGAAAGCCACACGAACTGATCCTCCAGGAAATACGGCGGGAGCGGGGGCACCGGCGCGGGCATGGATGGCTCCGCTGCGAACGCGGCGCGCCCGAAGCGCGCCCTAGAGCAGCCCCCGGTGCGAGGCGAAACTCACGGCCTGCGCGCGGGTGTGGGCGTGCAGCTTGCGGTAGATGTTCTTGACGTGCGCGTTCACCGTCTGGGCACTGATGGTGAGCTGCAGCGCGATCTCTTCGGTCACATATCCCGTGGCTACAAGCCGTAACACTTCGCGCTCCCGTGCCGACAGGGTTGCCTTGCTGTCCGGCGGGCGCACCGGGCTCGGATTGGCGCGCTGGTGGTCCAGGTGAACGAGCAGCCTGCGGGCCAGCCGGGGGGTGATGGCGGCACCGCCATTGACCACCTGAAGCACGGCCTGGGCATAGCTCTGGAACCAGGCGTTTTTCACCAGGTAACCCGAGGCGCCGAGCTCGAAGGCGTGCAGCACCTGGGGCTCGTCTTCCAGCGCGGAAATGACGATGATCTCGGCCGCGCTGCGGTGTTTCTTGGCTTCTTCTATGAGCTCGAATCCGCTGCCGTCTCCGAGGCGGATGTCGACCATGAGCACATCGAATTCATGCTGCATCAGGAGGCGCCGGCCCTCGCGCAGGGAGCCGGCCTGGCCTTCGAGCTGGATGCGCAGATCGCCCAGCAACTCCTGGGCGATGACGCGGCGAACAAAGGGGTCGTCGTCGACGAGCAGGACACGAACGGGCTTGGTTTCCTGGCCCGTGAGGTAGTCCGGCCACGGCAGGGTATCTGCCGAGGGCGCCAGGAGCCCACCGAACTGGCCAGGATTGGAGAATTTCCTAGCGCCACCACCGACATCGGTCAATGAAATGTCGAGATCGTTTTCCATTTAAGCCCCCTTGTCACAGATAAAAGTCGCGACTTCGTGAACAAAAGTTAATCGATTTCTACTCTTTTTCCGGCTATCGGCTTTTTTGATTACCTTGGTTTCTTTCGGTTGCAATATTGCCAGAATGTGAACCAAAGTGATAGTTCCCACGAGGGGAACAGGGCCTAGCACCGGCTCTCTGCCAACGCCCAAAACGCCTTCGGGCATTGCTTTCGCCATAGCCTTGCTCTACCCAGCCTGAGGCATTTTTCGATCGCTCCCCCCCGCTGAAACTGCATCCCGGTCGCAACGGAATCCCTTCACTCCGTGCTCGCTGACCGTCGCTGATGGCCGGATTCGCCGGCGATCGGGTTCGTTTCAACACTATCGAGGAAGCATCATGAAGAAGACTCTTATCGCCATGGCAGTGGTTCTCGTGGCTGGCATCGGGACCGCAACCGGCAGCAGCGTGGCGCTCGCCGTCACCAACACCACGACCGGTTCCTCCAGCTCGGCTGGCTCGGTCGCCGCCAGCTCCGGAACGGGCAGCGCACTCAGTTACAACGCAGCCAGCTCCACCTCGTCGGCCACGGCCAACGCGGCGGGCGGCGCAGCAGGCAACGCATTCCTGCGTGTCGGCGGTGCCACGGCCAGCGGTGCGGCCACCACGCAAGGGCGTGTGACCAGCGTGGCTGCAACGACCGGCAACGGCGTGGCCGCAGGCGGTGCGAATGCACAGGCCAATGCGACCTCGAGCGCCAATGCCAACTACGCCGGCGGCGGTGCCAACCCCGTGAGCGGTTCGGCAGGCGGCGCAGCCGGTTCGACCACCAACAACACTGCAGCCACCGCTGCAGGTCCTGGCGGCGGTCTGGCTGTGGTCACGCGCACTTCGGGCACGACGGCGGGCTTCAGCGCCAACTCGGCAGCGGTCAACGGCATCGTCAACGGCACCAGCACCTCGGCCACGTCGGGTTCGACGGGCGGTTCCTCGGGCGTCATCAACTTCGCCGTGGGCAACGCAGCGGGCTTCAGCAACGGTGGCGGCAGCGCAGGCGGCGCGATCTCCGGCGCAACGGCCAACGCTCCCTGAGCGATCAGGACCATCGGTTGTTGGACCACAAATGGGGAGGGGCACGCCCCTCCCCTGCTTCCCAAAGGAGTCGAAAAAATGAAAACATTGATCGCCCTGACCTTGCTGGGCTTGTCCGCGGGCGCGTTGGCGCAAACGGCGGGCGGCGCCAACAACCAGTCAACGAGTTCCGCCACCACGAACGCCCAGGGCAACACCCAGGCGGTGAACTTCAACAGTTCGGCCCCCGCGGACGTCACCACGCGTTCGACGCTGGACAGCACACAGAACATCAACAACACGGGTGCGACGACCAGCGTCGTCGACTACCGCGGCAGCTACACCGTCAAGAACGTGCCCTCCGTGAGCGGCCCGAACCTGACGACCAGCAATGACACCTGCATGGGCAGCACCAGCGCCAGCGCGAACAGCGCGGGCATCGGGCTGAGCTTCGGCACCACCTGGACGGACGAACACTGCAAGCGCCTGAAGATGAGCCGCGAGCTCTGGAACAAGGGCATGAAGGCAGCGTCGCTGGCCATGGACTGCATGGACCCGCAGGCCCAGGCGGCCCTGGAAATGACCGGCTCGAAGTGCCCGCAGTCGATGACCGTCGAAGAACGCGTGAGCGCGTTCGGACCGCAGGCGTCGGGCAGCGGCGCACCGGTGGCGGCACGTCCGGCGGCGCCCGTGGCACCTGTGGCCGTGGCGCCTGCGCCGACCCCTGTGGCAGTCGCAGTGCCTCAGCCGGTCGCGCCTGTGGCACCGGCAGCGCCTGTCGCGTTGGCGCCGGCCCCGGCGCCCGCGCCGGTCGTGGCGGTGCAGCAGCCCGCCGCACCGGCCACGCTGGTCGAGGCGATGCCCATGGCAACCCCGGCACCGCAGCCCGCGCCCGCCGCGAGCGTCGTCCCGACGGCTGCGCCGGAGGTGGCACCAGCCCCCGTGGCCGCAGCGCCCGCCGAGGAAGCCGCGGCACCTGCCGCTGAGCCGGCACCGGTGATGGTGAGCGCCGTGGCGCCGGTCGCGCTGGCTCCGCAGCCGGACATCCTGGAGGCGCGCCTCACGCGCCGCCTGCCGGCTGACCCGGCCGACGAGGTGGCTGCAGCACCGGCCGACGCGCAATGAGGTCGGATCTGGAGTCCATCATCATGAACACCAGGACCGTTCCTCTCTGGCTGGCCGCCTGTTGCGTGGCGACAGCGTCGGTCGCCGCCACGCCGATCATCCGCATCGAGCGGATGCCACTGGGCAGCGGCCTGCAGAACGCCAGCGGCACGGAGAACGCCGAGCCCGTGGGCGACTACGGCGTCTGGCACGTGCCGCAGTACATGCCGGGATTTCCGACCTCGGCCACCATCTGGCCGCGCGTCGTGATCATCCAGTGCGGCGTCGCGCGCTGCAGCGGCTATGAAGTGACGCCTGAACTGGGCCGGGGCGAGTACCTGTTCTTCCGGCCGGCGGAAGACAGCAACGCCGGTCGCAGGTAGACAGGCGCACAGACGCCGAATTTCCGCACGATGCGCCGCCGGGTCCGCAAGGTCCCCGCGGCGCACGGCCATGTGCGGATACCCTTCGCGCATGCACAACCCCCTCGTGCGCGCCTTGCGCGCCCTGTTTCGCGCCGTTGCCACCACGATCCTCGTGCCGGTGCTGCTGTTCGAGGAATGGGGCTGGGCGCCGCTGGCGGCGCTGGTCGCGCGGCTTTCGCGCCTGCCCTTCTGGGCGCGGCTCGAAAACCTGCTGCGCGCGCTGCCGCCCTGGGGCGCGTTGCTCGCGTTCTTCGTGCCGGTGCTGCTGCTCTTTCCGGTGAAGCTGCTGGCGCTGTTTCTCTTCGGGCGCGGCCATGCGGTCAGCGGCATGGCCGTGCTGCTGCTGGCCAAGCTCGCGGGCACGGCCGTGGTCGCGCGGATCTTCCAGCTGGTCGAAGGCTCGCTGATGCAACTGGCCTGGTTCGCCCGCTGGTACCCGCGCTGGAAGGCATGGAAAGACTTCGTGCTGACGCGCGTGCGCGAAAGCCGCCCCTGGCGCATCGTGCGGGCGGTGCACCGACGGGTCTTGCGCGGATGGCATCGGCTGCGGGCCGAGTGAATCCATTTTTACCCGGGTGTATTGTGTTTTGCATTTTGCCCGGGTAATATTTGGAGATGAATCCATCTCCTACCACGCGACGTACCCTCGTCAAGCAATACAAGGACGGCGTGCGCCCCGCGGGCGTCTTCGTCATCCGCAACCTGATGGACGGCCGCATCTACGTGGCCGGCAGCCTCGACGTCGAAGGGGCCATGAACCGCGCTCGCTTCGAGCTGAACCTGCGCTCGCACCGCAACAAGGCCTTGCAGCGCGACTGGATTGCGCATGGCGCGACGCAGTTCAGCTTCGAGGTGATCGACCGGGTGAAGGAGCGCGACGACCCCGCCTTCGACCGCGCGGGCGAACTGGAAAAGCTGCTTGAACTCTGGCGCGAGGAACTCCCCTGCACCGGCGACAAGGGATACAACACACCATGAGCACCGACGCACTGGCCTTTTGCCTCGACCTTGGCCGCGCCCACGCCAGCCTGAGCCTGAAGCTCAACGAAGACCTGGGCGCCTTCCACGGCCTGGACTATGAAGACTTCACCCTGCTCCACCTGTTGCTGCGTGCCGGCAACGGGCACCTGCCGATGGTCGAACTTGCGCACACGCTGGGGTTGCCAATGTCAGCGTTGATCCGCAAGATGGTGCTGCTCGAAAAGACCGGCCTGGCCGAGCGCATGACGGGAACGGATGGCGACAACCGGCGCCACGCGGTGATTCGCGGCGGCGGCAAGCAATTGGTGCAGGCTGCCCTCACGACCGTCGAGGCGATCTGCGCCGATGCCGTGAAATCGCTGGACCCGCAACGCCTGCCAGACCTCCATGCCGCGCTGCGGGTGCTGTGCGATCACGACACGCCGCACGCCTGAACCGTCCTGCGGGTAGATTACGAACCTCGTTTCGTTCCGCCCGGATCGACAACCCAAAAAGAATCCGCATGTCACCCGACGAACTACCGACCACATTCACTGCGTTTGCCGGCTTCCAGCGCGTCGCCGCCGGCACCAAGGCCCAGGTGCTCACACAGCTGCGCGAGCGCGGCGACGCCGCCGCCTGCCTCGTGTTCGACGACCAGACCGGCGAGCAGCTCGATGTCGATCTGCGCGACCCGAAGGCCATCGAAACCTCCGCGCTCGAAGCTGAAAAACACGAAGACGCACCCCGCGGCGTCGGCCGTCCGCGCCTGGGCGTGGTGGCGCGCGAAGTCACGCTGCTGCCGCGTCACTGGGACTGGCTCGGCCGCCAGCCGGGCGGTGCGTCGGTGGCGCTGCGCAAGCTGGTCGACGACGCACGCCACGTGCACGCCGACCGCGACACCGTGCGCGCCGCGCGCGAAGCCACCTACCGCTTCATGACCGCCATCGCCGGCAACCTGCCCCACTTCGAGGAAGCCACGCGCGCGCTGTTCGCGGGCGAGCACCAGCGCTTCAGCGACCTTGTCGAACCCTGGCCCACCGACCTGCGCGTGCACCTGCACAAGCTGTCGGCCGGTGGCTGGGGTGCTGCATGAGCGCGGCGCCCGACAGCAGCAGCACCACCACCGCCACCAGCAGCCCCGGCAACCCGAGCGGCCTGCGGGGCGTGCCCGTGGCGCCCGTGGGGGCGGCGCGTCCGCTGTGGAAGGTGTTCCTGTTCTTCCTGGCGCCGATGTTGCTCAGCAACATCCTGCAGTCGCTCTCCGGCACCATCAACAACGTCTACGTCGGGCAGATGCTCGGCGTGAGTGCGCTGGCGGCGGTGTCGAGCTTCTTCCCGGTGATGTTCTTCTTCATCGCCTTCATCATCGGCCTGGGCGCCGGCGCCTCGGTGCTCATCGGCCAGGCTTGGGGCGCGCGCGACGCGGCCAAGGCCAAGGCGGTGGCGGGCACCACGCTCACGGTGGGCCTGCTGCTGGGGCTGGCGATCGCGGTGTTCGGCGGTGTCTTCACCACGCCGATGCTGGCCATGCTGGGCACGCCGCCCGACGTGCTGGCCGACTCCACGCGCTACGCCCGCATCATGCTGATCGCGATGCCGGGCGTGTTCCTGTTCCTGCTGGCCACCGCCATGCTGCGCGGCGTGGGCGACACCATCACGCCGCTGCTCACGCTGCTGATTTCCACGGCCATCGGCCTCGTCGTCACGCCCGCGCTCATCCGCGGCTGGGGCGGGTTGCCGCAACTGGGCGTGGCAGCCGGAGCGTGGGCCTCGGTGCTGTCGTTCGCGGTCGCGACCACATGGCTGGGCTTCCGGCTGCGCCAGAAGAAGAGCCCGCTCGCGCCCGACGCAGAGTTCTTCCGCTCTCTTCGCATCCAGCCGCACCTGCTCAAGGCCGTGCTGAAGATCGGCGTGCCCACGGGCGTGCAGATGATCGTCGTGGCGCTGGCCGAAGTGGTGCTGCTGTCGATGGTCAACAGCTACGGCTCGAACGCCACGGCCGCCTACGGCGCGGTGAACCAGGTGGTGGCGTACGTGCAGTTCCCGGCCATCTCGATCGCGATCACCACGTCGATCCTCGGCGCGCAGGCCATCGGCGCGGGCCGCGCCAACCGGCTCGGCGCGATCGTGCAGACCGCGCTCGGCATGAATCTCGTGCTCACAGGCGGGCTGGTGCTGCTGGGCTACCTGTTCTCGCGCCCGCTGATGGGCTTCTTCATCACCAGCGCACCGGTGATCGAGATTGCGCAGAACCTGCTGCACATCATGCTGTGGAGCATGGTGCTGTTCGGCATGGCCTCGGCGGTCTCGGGGATCATGCGCGCCAGCGGCTCGGTGCTGGTGCCGACGCTCATCACCATCGCCTGCATCCTGGGCGTCGAAGTGCCGGTGGCCTGGCTCATGAGCCGCCACTTCGGCCTGGGCCTGGACGGGATCTGGATCGCCTACCCGGTCACCTTCGGCGCGATGCTGTTGCTGCAGACCGCGTACTACCGGCTGGTGTGGCGCAAGAAGTCGATCGGCCGGCTGGTCTGATGCGCGCCTCAGCGGGGGTCACTCCCCGTCGAAGGCTTTCTTCACCGTGGCGATGTCGAGCTTGATCATCTTCATCATGGCCGCCATCGCGCGGGCGGCCTTGGCCGCGTCCTTGTCCTGGAACATGCGGATCAACGGCATCGGCGTGACCTGCCACGACACGCCGAAGCGGTCGGTGAGCCAGCCGCACTGCACGGGCTCGCCGCCGCCTTCGAGCAGCTTGTCCCAGTAGTAGTCAACCTCTTCCTGCGTCTCGCAACTTACGCTAAGCGAAATGGCCGGCGTGATCTTGTACTCGGGCCCGCCGTTGAGCACCATGAACGACTGCCCGTCGAGCTCGAAGGTGGCCGTGAGCAGCTTGCCCTTCTTGGCCGGATTCACGTCGCCCCAGAGCAGCGTGTCGGTCAGGCGCGACTTCGGAAAGATGGCGGTGTAGAACTTGACCGCGTCCTCGCCGTTGCCGTCGAACCAGAGGCAGGGAATGATCTTCTGCATGGAATCTCCTTGGGTTGGATGATGAACTGGAGGGTTCAGTATCAAAGGCCGAACGGCGCGCTGTCAACCCGTGCCGCGGCTGTCAGTGAGAAGTTCGCAGGCGGGGCTGCGGGCCACAATGGTCCGGTTCTTTGCTTCGGAACTGCCATGTTCGCCCCATCCAGAACCCGCTTCGGTGCCCAGGTTTTCCTGGCCGCCGGGCTCGCCGCCCTGGCCGTGTCGGCCGGTGCGGCCGATGCCACGTATCCCGATGCCGCCGCCAGCGACCCCGCCACGCTCGGCTGGATGACCGGCTCCCCGCCGCCGCCCGACCGCACGCTGCGCTTCGACGACGGCAGCTACTTCCGGTTTCCGGCGATGCGCTGGAGCGTGTCGAATTTCCGCCAGCTGATGCCGACCGTGAACGTGTCGCGCGGACTCGGTGCACCGTCCGCCCTGCCCCAGGCCTTGCGCAAGGACATCGACACGCTCAGCTTCACGCCGCTCGACGCGAAAACGCCCATGACCTGGGACGCGTCGCTCGCTGCCACGTACACCGACGGCATCCTCGTGCTGCACCGCGGGCGCGTGGTCTACGAGCGCTACTTCGGCGTGCTGAAAGACGACGGCCAGCACGGCGCCATGTCGGTCACCAAGTCGGTGGTCGGTACGCTGGGCGCGATGCTGGCGGCCGAAGGCACGCTCGATGCCAACAAGCCGGTCGCCGACTACGTGCCCGAGCTCGCAACATCGGCCTTCGGGAACGCCACCGTGCGCCAGGTGCTCGACATGACGACCGGCCTGAAGTTCAGCGAGGACTACGCCGACCCGAAGGCCGAGGTCTGGGCCCATGCGCAGGCCGGCAACCCGTTGCCAAAGCCCAAGGACTACACCGGCCCGCGCAGCTACTACGAGTTCCTGCAGACCGTGCAGCCCGAAGGCAGGCATGGTGAGGGCTTCGGCTACAAGACCGTCAACTCCGACGTGCTGGGTTGGGTGATTGCACGCGCCACCGGACGCACCGTGGCGCAGCTGCTGTCGGAGCGCATCTGGCGCCATCTGGGCGCCGAGCAGGACGCCTACTTCACCGTCGACTCGATAGGCACGCCCTTCGCGGGCGGCGGCCTGAACACCGGCCTGCGCGACCTCGCGCGCTTCGGCGAAATGCTGCGCAACGACGGCCGCGTGAAAGGCCGGCAGATCGTGCCCAAGGCCGCCGTCGAAGACATCCGCCGCGGCGGCGACAAGGCCGCCTTCGTCAAGGGCGGCTACCCGCTGCTGCAGGGCTGGAGCTACCGCAACATGTGGTGGGTGACGCACAACGACCACGGCGCCTACATGGCGCGCGGCGTGCACGGCCAGCGCATCTACATCGACCCGAAGGCCGAGATGGTGATCGTGCGCTACGCCTCGCACCCGGTGGCGGGCAACGCGGCGAACGACCCGGTCACGCTGCCGGCCTTCGAGGCGCTGGGGCGGCACCTCCTGGCACAGCGTCGCTGAGCTACCAGCGGTAGGTCGCCGTGGCCGTCGCCGTGCGCGGATAGCCGTAGTAGCAGTTGCGGTAGCCGCAGTTCGCGAAGTAGGTCTTGTTGGTGAGGTTGCGCAGGTTCAGCGCCAGGCTCCAGCGGTCGATGTCGTAGCCGAGCATGGCGTCGAACACCGTCGATGCCGGCACCTTGCTCGGCCACGCGGCTTCGCCGTCGCCGTAGTTGGAACCCGTGTAGCGCGCGCCCAGGCCCACCTTCACACCGTTGACAAAGCGGTAGTCCGCCCACACCGACACCCGATGGCGCGGCACGGCCGTGGACTGCTTGCCGATCTCGCTCGTTTTGCTGCTGGCCGTGACGATGGCGCGCGGCGTGTAGCTGTATGACGCCGTGAGGTTCAGGCGCGAGGCGATCTCGGCCGTGGCCTCGAGTTCCAGGCCGCGCACCGAGATCTCGCCCGTCTGCTTGGGCATGAATTCGGCGTCGTAGCTGATGTAGTTCTTGCGCCGCAGGTCGAAGATGGCCGCGCTGTACATCGCCTTGCTGCCCGTGGGCTGGTAGCGCACGCCGGCCTCGTACTGCTTGCCGCTTTCGGGCTTGAACGGGTCGCCCGACACCGGGTCGATGGTGGCCGTGGGCGCGAACGACTCCGAGTAGCTCAGGTACGGCGCCCAACCGCTCGGGTGCAGATAGACCAGGCCGGCCCGGCTGGTGAACTTGTGGTCGCGGATGCGCTGGCGCGAGCCGTCGATGCGGCTGTCCACCGTGCTGTCGGCGGTGTCGTAGCGCCCGCCGAGCGTCAGCGTCCAGCGGTCGCCCCACTTGATCTGGTCCTGCAGGTAGACGCCGGTCTGCGCGAGCCGGCTGATGCCGTTGAAGTACGGCTCGGGCAACGCGATCGGACCGCCGTAGCGCGGCGCGTAGATGTTCAGCGGCGAAGCGCTGCCGCCGCTGAAGGTGACCTGGTCGATGCGCGTGCGCTGGTAGTCCAGCCCGACCAGCACCTTGTGCTGCGTCTCGCCCAGGCGGAAGTCGGCCTGCAGCTGGTTGTCCAGCGCCACGGCGCCGATGTTCTCGCGGCTGCCGAACACGCTGCGCGACATCTGCTGGAAGTTGATCGGATCGTTCGGCACCTCGGGGTTCAGCGCCATGAAGCCGGTCAGTTGCGTGCCCGTGTAGTCGAGCTTCTGGTGTGCGTAGCGCGCGTTCTGCCGCACCGTGAAGGTGTCGTTGATGCGGTGCTCGAACTGGTAGCCGACCATCTCCTGGTCTTGATTGAAGCGGTCGAAGCCGGGCTCGCCGACGAACAGTTTCGAGGGAATGCGGGTGCCGATGGCGGTCGGATCGAGCGAGCCGACCTGCGGCCGCGCGCGCGTGTAGACCCCGCCGCGCGTGCGCGAGAACTGCGACAACAGCGTGAGCGTGGTGTCGCTCGACGGCTTCCAGGTGAGCGCGGGCGCGATGTACATGCGATCGTCGGCTTCCTTGGCCGCCGGCAATTGCGCGTCGCGCACGAGGCCGGTGATGCGGTAGAGCAGCTTGCCGTCTGCATCGAGCGCGCCCGAGAAATCGCCTGCCACCTGCTTGCGGTTGTGGTCGCCCACCTGCAGCTGCAGCTCGCGAATCGGCTCTGCCGTCGGGCGTTTGCTGACCACGTTCACCACCCCGCCGGGGCCGCTCATGCCGTACAGCACCGACGACGGGCCGCGCAGCAGCTCGATGCGCTCGGCGCCGTAGTTCTCGGTGCGCCACACGCCCCAGGTGCTGTTGTTGCGCAGCGGCAGGCCGTCCAGGTAGAAGCCCGGCGAATAGGCGTCGAAGCCGCGCAGCGAGATCCAGTCGTAGCGCGAATCGGCACCGTAGGTGGTGGTCGACACGCCCGGCGTGTAGCCCAGCGCGTCCTTGAGGTTGGTGGCGCCGATGGCCTCGATGCGGTCGGCCGTGATCACCGAGATCGACTGCGGCGTCTCGATGATCGGCGTGTCGGTCTTGGTGCCGGTGGCGCTGCGCTTGGCGACGTAGCCCTGCACGCGGCCGGTGGCGCTTTCTTCGCCGTCGGCGATGACGGTCACGGCCGGCAGCGTGGAGGTGCCGCCGGAGGCCGGCGCGGCCTTGATGACGGCTGCGTTGCCTTCCATCGTGGCCGCCAGGCCGCTGCCGGCCAGCAGCCGGTCGAGTGCCTGCCGTGCCGTGAGGCTGCCGGAGATGGCCGGCGCGGTCTTGCCCGCGACCAGGCTCTGCTGCACGACGAGCTGGATGCGGGTCTGCCGCGCCCAGTCGTTCAGCGCCTCGGCCAGCGGCTGGGCCGCGATGCTGATCGGCTGTGGCGCGCCCTGCGCCCGGGCCAGCAAAGGCGCGTTCGCCAGGGCCAATGCAACGGCCAGGGCCAGCGGCGCGGGTGTCATCTTTGTTATCAAGCGCTTCGTCATCGAACGTCTTCCAGGTAGTGAATGCAAATGGTTCCTATCTGGGCTGACGCACGAGCCGGCGGAATCCCCGTAGTGCCGACTAAAAATTCTTTGCTTCTTTTGTTTTAGAGGGCCGGCACGAGCTCCGCGACCGCGCCGTTTTCCTTCAGCCGCACCGGCAAGGCGCTGGCCAGGGCGCGCCGCAGCATGCGCGCGTCCCGCGGATCGAAGGTGCCGCTCAGGCGCAGCGCCGCCACGGCCGGGTCGTTCACCACCAGGCCGGTGCTGCCGTAGCGCTCCAGCTCGGCCAGCGCGCGGGCCAGCGGCGTGTCGACGAAGCTCAGGCGGTGATCGCGCCAGGGTGCGATGCCGTCGCGCGGCACGGCCGAGACGGCGGAGAACACGCCCTGCGCATCGCTCTCTACCTGCCGGCCGGCGGTGAGGAAGACTTCGCTCGTCGCATCCGGCGCCCGGCGCAGCACGCGCACCTTGCCCTCTTCCACCGACACCCGCGTGCCGTCGGCGCCCGGCATGCCGGGGGTGTGCCGCACGGCAAAACGCGTGCCGACCACGCGCACACGCAGCGGACCGGCCAGCACGTCGAAGGGACGTTTCGCATCGGACTGCACCGCGAACACCGCCTGCCCGTCGATCAGCGTCACCTCGCGGCGGTCGCGGAACAGCCGCACTTCGAGGCGGGTGGCGGTGTCCAGCCGCAGCCGGGAGCCGTCGGGCAGCGGCGCTTCGAGCTGCTGCCCGCGCCGGGTGGCGAAGGCCTGTTCGAACACGGGCTGAGCCTGCACCTCGCGCCACCCGAGGTAGCCGGCGCCGACGGCCATGCCGGAGGCGGCCAGCACGAAAGCCGGTTTCAGGAAACCGCGGCGCGTGGGCGCAACCGATGCGCTGCCTTCGAAGCCGCTGCGCCAGCCCGCGACGGTTTCGGGCGCGATCGCGTCGAAGGCGCGCCAGCGCGACTCCCATTCGCGAAAAGCTGCGCCATGGCGCGCATCGGCGCCGAGCCAGGCCTGGAACGCGCGCTCCTCGCTCGCGCCCCAGTGCGCGCGCTGGCGGCGGACGAACCAGTCCAGCACGTCCTGTCGCAGGCGCTGGGCTTCTTCGGACGGAGGCGACGTGAGGGTCATGACGTGGAAATCGTTCTTATGGGAGTAGACGCACGAGCGTGGTCAAACCCTGTAATGGTGCGTGTTCTGTGGGCTCTCATCTCACTCTGAACCCCGGGTCCGCTCCAGGCACGCCCAGCACGCCTCCATCGCGATGCGCAACTGCATCTCGACCGTGCGCACCGAAATGCCCATGCGCGCGGCCACCTCGGCGTACGAGAGCCCGTCGAACTTGTAGAGCACGAAGGCTTCGCGGCAGCGCGGCGGCAGCCGGTCGATGGTCGCAACCATGGCCGCCATGCCCTGGCTGGACGACAGGATGGCGTCGGGCTCGAAGGTCTGGGGGCCGATGCAGTCGTCGGCGTCGGGCGGTGCCTCATCCGGCGTCGCCGTGTCGCCGCCCGCGCGCACGCTGGTGCGGCGGTGGTGGTCGGTGACGAGGTTGCGGGCCGTGCGGTAGAGCAGCGCGCGCGGGTCGCGCACCACGCTGCCCGTGCGCTGCGCCTCGTACACCCGCACGTAGCTCTCCTGCGCCAGGTCGGCCGCGGTGGCGCGGTCGGGTACCTTGCGGGACAGAAAGCTCAGCAGCTCGCGGTAATAGCGTTCGAACACGGGCGCACCACAGCCGGAAAAGGCAGGTCGAAGTCCAGGGGCAGGTTGGCTTCGACACGGCGTGGCTACCTGAGAGATTCAGAACAAAAGAAAACGCGAGATTATGTGCGGGTTCAACCCGCCCATCGCCGAAGGGTAGGCATTTCGCCTGCCGCGCACGGCATGCGCGCGGGCTACCCTCCCCTTCGCGCCTCTCCAGATTCGCCCGGCCTCAGTTGCCGCACGCAGGGTGCTTCTGCCCTTCGGTGGTGTTCGGCAGGCCCAGGAAGTCCAGGATGTGCGGCGTCGTGCCGTCCACCTGCGTCAACGCGGTACCCCCGAGGTTGCCCAGGCAGTAGCTGGGCTTGAGCGGGTTCTGGTGGTTGTTGTTCAGGATCAGCAGCGTACTGCGTTCCGCCGCCGTCTGCCCGCCGTGCCCGCTGCCGGTGCCGCCGTGGTCGGAAGTGACGACGATCAGCCATTCTTCGTTCGCGTAGTTCGGCCGCGACGTGAGCGCCGTGAGCACCTGCTGGATCTGCTGGTCTTCGCCGGCGATCTTGCCTTGGTAGAACGCGTTGAGCGGCTCGTAGCTCGGCGCGTGGATGTCGGCGTTGTGCAGGTAGTAGAAGATGGCCGTCGGCGGGTTCTTCCAGCTCAGCCAGCCTTTGACCGCGTCGGTGGCCTGCTGCGAGTTCTTGGCCGCGTTGGCAACCACGAAGTCGGCCAGCGCCGGGCGCAGGTTGTGGGTGATGTTGAACCAGTCGCCCACGACCGCCGTCGTGGCCGTCGGCCAGGCGGCCTTGATCTGGTCGAACACGTGCGTCTTCTTCAGCGGCAAGGTGGTCGTGTTCGAGGTCACGCCGTGCTTGTCGGCCCAGAAGCCGGTGAACACCGACGACCAGCCGGGTCCGCTCACGGTCGCCTGCTTGGTGCCGCCCGCCAGCACGTTGCCGTGGAAGGCGCCGCCGGCAATCAACGCCGACATCGCGGGCGTCTGCACGCAACCCGCGCACTGGATGGCGTCGCCACGCAGGCCGTCCAGGCCGATCAGCAGGATGTGCTTGTTGCCGGGCACGGGGTTGGGAACGCCCTCGCCCGCAATCAGCGAATAGTGGTCGTAGGGGCTGCCGGCGTAGTCGGTCTTCAGGCCGCCGATGTCGCTGGCGCGCTTGTCGCTCAGGTCGCAGCGCTGCTGCGTCTTGTTGTAGTCGAACGACTTGCACCACGACGAGCGGCTCGTGTCGGTGCAGGCGTTGGCGCAGTCGGAGGGCGTCACGGTCTGCAGGGCTTCGGTGTTGTAGCCGCTGATGGCCGCATTGGCCGTGTGCGCAAACGGCTTCAGCGGATCGGGCTTGAGGCTGTAGTGGTCATAGGGGTTGCCGGGGTAGTCGGTCTTCAGCCCGCCCACATCGGCGGCGCGCTTGTCGCTCAGGTCGCAGCTCTGGTTCGTTTTGTTGTAGTCGAACGAGACGCACCAGGCGCCGCGTGGCGCGCCCAGGCAGGCCGACGCGCACATCTCGGGCGTCGACTGCGTCAGGTTCTCGATGTTGTTGCCGGAGATGGCCGCGTTCGGCGTGGTCGCGAAAGCGTCCAGCGAAGCGGCGCTTGCATGGCCTGCAAGCGCTGCGAACAGCAGGCCCGCCAGGGATGCACGGATCGATGACTTCATGAGGTCTCCTCATCACAGGGTCGTGGGGTGATTCCCGGGAGCTGCCTCACCGTCTTCCGCACGGTGAGTGCAACGCCGGGCGGAGTAAATCACCGCCGCCTGCCATCGATCCAATTCAAAAATCTTCGATGTTGTATTCAGCAGAGCTATACATCGGCGTGTCACGAAGCGCGGTCACGCAGCGATCAGGCCGCGCGATTCGAGAACGCCATCACCCCGTCGTCCACACGCCCGAAGCGCAACAGCACGATGTCGCGCGCGTAGTTCTGGTGCAGCTTCCACGGCGTGTGCGTGCCCTGTTTCGGAAACTTGTCGAGCGAGCGCTGCACGTAGCCCGAACTGAAATCGACCCAGGGTTCGGGCGACAGATCGGGGCCGGCGTTGTGCGGCGTGCACTGCCGCCAGCCGTGCTTGCGCATGTGGTTCAGCAGCCGGCAGACGTAGGCGCAGGTCAGGTCGCACTTGAGCGTCCACGAGGCGTTGGTGTAGCCGAAGGACGAGGCCAGGTTGGGCACGTCGCTGTACATCATTCCCTTGTAGTTGAAGGTGCTCGCCGGGTCGATTCGGCGGCCGTCCACGCTCAGTTCGATGCCGCCGAGCACCTGCAGCTCGAGGCCGGTGGCGGTGACGATGATGTCGGCCTCCAGTTCGCAGCCCGACTTCAGGCGCAGGCCGCTGGGCGTGAAGGTGTCGATGTGGTCCGTGACCATCGATGCGCGCCCCGCGTTGAGCGCCGCGAACAGATCGCCGTCGGGCACGAGGCACAGGCGCTGGTCCCACGGGTTGTAGCGCGGCGTGAAGTGCGTGGCGATGTCGTAGCCCGGCCCGAGCGCGTGGCGCACGCCGCCCAGCAGCATGCGTTTGACGCGCGCCGGCTTGCGCCGCGCGAGGCGGAAGAACAGCATGCCGAGCGTCACGTTCTTCCAGCGCGTGAGGCGGTACGCGGCCATCGCCGGCAGCAAGCCTCGCAGGCGGTTGGCAATCGGGTCTTCGGCCGGGCGCGCCACCACGTAGGTCGGCGAGCGCTGCAGCAGCGTGACGTGCGCGGCGGTTTGGGCCATCGCAGGCACCAGCGTCATCGCGGTGGCGCCGCTGCCGATCACGACCACGCGCTGGCCGCTGTGGTCCAGGTCGGCGGGCCAATGCTGCGGATGCACGATGCGGCCCTTGAAGTCGGCCATGCCGGCAAACTCGGGCGTGTAGCCCGCTTCGTAGCGGTAGTAGCCGCTGCACAGGAAGAGGAAGTTGCAGCGCCACTGCACGAGTTGCTTGTCGGGCCCTTGCTCGGCATCGACCGTCCAGCAGGCGTCGGCGCTCGACCAGGCGGCGCGCACCACGCGGTGCTGGTAGTGGATCTTGTCGTCGACGCCATGCTGGCGCGCCGTGTCGCGCACGTACTGCAGGATCGACGGACCGTCGGCGATCGCCTTGGCCTGCGTCCACGGTCGGAACACGTAGCCGAGCGTGTACATGTCGGAGTCGGAACGCACGCCCGGGTAGCGAAACAGGTCCCAGGTGCCGCCGCTGCGTTCACGCCCTTCGAGGATCGCGTAGCTGCGGTCTGGGCACTGCGCCTGCAGGTGGCAGGCGGCGCCGATGCCGGAGAGGCCGGCGCCGACGATCAGGACATCGACACGCGGCGGCGCGACGGCCGGGTTTTCTGGTGGCATCGGGGGCTTGTCTCCTGGCTCATGGCTTGTTGTTGTCTGGCTTTGCTGTGGGCGCGCGACGGATCATCAGCCAGGCGCTCACCGCACTCAGCACGGCCAGGCCGGCGCTCAGCAGCATCACCCAGCGGAAGCCCGCGACGAACGATTCGGCCACCGCGCGCTTCACGGCAGCGACGGTCGCTGCATCGGCACCTGGTGGTGCACCGGCCGCAGCCAGCCGATCGCGCTCGGACGCAAGAAAAGATCGCACCTCGTCCGACGCACCCATCGCCTGCAGCCGCTCGGCCAGCGCCGCGTCGAAAGCCCAGGCCATGATGGCGCCGAACACCGCAATCGCCAGCACTGCCGCCGCGCGCGACACCGCGTTGTTCACGCCCGAGGCCACGCCTGCGAGGTCAGGCCCGACCGCATTCATCACCGTGGTCGTGAGCGGCGCGACCGTCACCGTCATGCCGAAGCCCAGCACCACCACGGCGGGCAGAAAGCCGCTCCAGTAGCTCGCGCCCACGCCCGGCAGCGCGAACAGCGCAAAGCCCACGGCCGCGATGGACGGCCCGATGACCAGCGGCAGCCGCGGCCCGAAACGATCGACCAGCTGCC
>NZ_CALRZC010000094.1:0-28656 GCF_943372545.1 Variovorax sp. YR752
GGCGCTGCTGCTGTCGCGACAGAATCTCCCTTACCTGCCCAAAGACTCGAATGCGGGCTCGCTCGATCACATCGCCAAAGGCGCCTACGTGCTGGCCGAGCCAGCCGAGGTCGGGCTGAGGAAGAAAGCCCGGGCGGTGCTCATCGCCACGGGCTCGGAAGTCCAGCTCGCGCTGCATGCGCAGCAGCAGCTCGCCGCCGACGGCATTGCCGTGCGTGTGGTGTCGATGCCCTCGACCTCGGTGTTCGACCGCCAGGCGGTCGCCTACAAGCGCGCGGTGCTGCCGGATGGCATGCCGCGCATCGCCGTCGAGGCCGGCGTCACCGACGGCTGGTGGAAGTACGGCTGCGCTGCGGTGGTCGGCATCGACACCTACGGCGAGTCGGCACCGGCGGGCGTGCTGTTCAAGCATTTCGGCTTCACCGCGGACAACGTCGCCGACACCGTCCGCGCGGTGCTGGCCGGCCAGCGCTGAGCTTCTCGATCAACCTGGAGGACTAATTTCATGACCATCAAGATCGGCATCAACGGCTTTGGCCGCATCGGGCGCATGGTGTTCCGCGCCGCCATCCAGAACTTCAAGGATGTCGAGGTCGTCGCCATCAACGACCTGCTCGAACCCGACTACCTGGCCTACATGCTGAAGTACGACAGCGTGCACGGCCGCTTCAAGGGCGACGTGGCGGTCGACGGCAACACGCTGATCGTCAACGGCAAGAAGATCCGCCTGACCGCGGTGAAGGATCCGTCGGAGCTGAAGTGGGGCGAGGTGGGCGCCGACATCGTCGTCGAGTCGACCGGCCTGTTCCTGACCAAGGAGACCTGCCAGAAGCACATCGACGCCGGCGCGAAGAAGGTGATCCAGAGCGCGCCGAGCAAGGACGACACGCCGATGTTCGTCTACGGAGTCAACGACAAGAGCTACAAGGGCGAGACGATCGTCTCCAACGCCTCCTGCACGACCAACTGCCTGGCGCCCGTGGCCAAGGTGCTGAACGACACCTTCGGCATCAAGCGTGGCCTGATGACGACGGTGCACGCCACCACCGCGACGCAGAAGACCGTCGACGGCCCGAGCAACAAGGACTGGCGCGGCGGCCGCGGCATCCTCGAGAACATCATCCCGAGCAGCACCGGCGCGGCCAAGGCGGTCGGCGTGGTGATCCCCGAGCTGAACAAGAAGCTGACCGGCATGTCCTTCCGCGTGCCGACCTCCGACGTGTCGGTGGTCGACCTGACCGTCGAGCTGGTCAAGGAAGCCAGCTACGAGGACATCTGCAAGGCCATGAAGGCAGCCAGCGAAGGCGCCATGAAGGGTGTGCTCGGCTACACGGAAGACAAGGTCGTCTCGACCGACTTCCGCGGCGAGGCGATGACCTCGGTGTTCGACGCCGATGCCGGCATCGCGCTGGACAAGACCTTCGTGAAGGTCGTCGCCTGGTACGACAACGAGTGGGGCTACTCGAACAAGGTGCTGGAGATGGTGCGCGTCATCGCACGCTGAGGCGTTGCGGTTTCGACGCATGACGAGGGCCCCCGCGGGGGCCCTCGCCGTTTCCGCTGCTCACGTCTTGCGACGCGGCGGCAACAATCCTTTACCCCGGCCCGTCAGATCCGCACTGGGGCGCTGTAAGCGGGCCACCTACACTTTCGCGTTAAGGACGTCGAGAACAACGATCTGGAGAATCCGTTGAGCAACCCTGCCATGAAGCTGATCGCCACGCTGGCCCTGTCGCTGATCGCGCCGCTGGGCGCGCAGGCCCAGGCGGTCAAGAGCACCACCGGCGGTGCGTCGACGGCCCGCGTGATCGTCAAGTACAAGTCCGACTCGACGCTGCTGCGCAAGCAGATCCTCGCCGCCGGTGAACGCCAGGCCGCGCAGGCGCAGGCGCTGGGGGCGCGCGTCGGCCTGCCGCTGCGTGCCGGGCAGGGCATCAGCGAGCGCTCTCAGGTGGTGTTTGCCACCGGCATGACCTCGGAGGCGCTGGCCGCGCGGCTGGCCGGCGAGAAGGACGTCGAGTACGCGGTGCCGGACCGGCGCAAGAAGCGTGCGGCGGCGCCGAATGATCCGCTGTATGACACGGCAGGTGCGCCGGGGGCGACCAGCGGCGGGCCGGTCGCCGGCCAGTGGTACCTGCGCGCGCCGAGCGGCAGCGTGCGCTCGGCGATCAACGCCGAGGCGGCATGGGACATCACCACCGGCCGCTCCAGCGTGGTCGTGGCCGTGCTCGACACTGGCGTGCGTTTCGATCACCCGGACCTGGCGGGCAAGCTACTCCCTGGCTACGACTTCGTCGATGTCGATCGTGACCTGAATGCCAACCCGATACCTGGGTCCTTCCTGACCGCAAAGGACGGCGACGGCTACGACGACGATCCGAGCGACCAGGGCGACGGTGTCACCGATGCCGAAGCGAACGATGTTGGTGGCCTGTTTGAAGGCTGCCCCGCCGAGTTCAGCTCATGGCACGGCACCCAGGTCAGCGGGATCATCGGCGCCGCGACCAACAACGGCACCGGCATGGCGGGTGTGGGCCGCAAAGTGCGCGTGCTGCCAGTGCGCGTGCTGGCCAAGTGCGGCGGCTGGGACTCGGACATCCTCGCTGGCATGCGCTGGGCCGCCGGCCTCACGGTGAACAATATTGCCAATCCAAACCCTGCCAAGGTGTTGAACCTCAGCCTGGGTGGTGGCACCACCTGCACTCGGGCTTACCGCGACGTCGTGTCAGAGATCAACGCGCTCGGCGTTGTGATCGTCGCCTCGGCCGGCAACGGCAACGGCCATGCCGTCTCCGAGCCGGCCAGTTGCGACGGTGTGATTGGCGTCGGCGGCCTGCGCCACGAGGGCAACAAGGTCGGCTACTCCGACATCGGTCCCGAACTGACCATCAGCGCGCCAGCGGGCAATTGCGTCAACGAACTGGCGTCGCAACCCTGCCTTTACCCGATCCTGACGACCTCGAACCGCGGCGACTTCGACCCCGTGCTGCATACCGGCGGAGGCTCGATCTACACCGACGCCTTCAATGTCACTGTCGGAACGAGCTTCTCGGCGCCGCTGGTCGCGGGGACTGCCGCGCTGATGTTCTCGGTGAACTCCACGCTGCCGCCAGCGGAGGTGCGCCGGCTGCTGATGGCCTCTGCGCGCGACTTCCCCGCGCTCGCAGGGCTCGACGCATGCGTTGCGCCCAATGGTGCTGAACAACTCGACTGCAATTGCACGACCAGTACCTGCGGCGCCGGCATGCTCGACACCGCCTCGGCGGTGACGGCTGCCAAGGGGCCACTGGTGCGCATTGGCGCAACACCGTCACAGCCGGTGGCCGGTAGCGCGCTGACACTGACTTCGTCGCAGACGGTGCTCATTAGCGGCAGGTCCGTCGCCAGCTATCGCTGGACGCTGGTCGATGGTGGCGGCATTGTCACGGCGCTGTCGTCCACCACCGGCGCCACGGCGTCGGCGACGCCCAGCGGCAGCGGCATCTTCGTCGTCAGCCTGACCGTCACCGACAACACCGGCGCCAGCGATGCGCAGACCGTCGAGGTCAGCGTCGATCCTGCGAGCGGTGGCGGTGGAGGCGGCAGTGGTGGTGGTGCATTGGGCCTGGGCTGGTTGGCTGCCTTGCTGGCTGCGGCCGTAGCGCTCGCGCGCCGACCCCGCCCTGCGCGGGGCCACTGAGCGTGCGCGGCGGGGCACGGCTGGCGCGGCAGATCGCTGGCTTCCTCCTCCTCGGGCTGTGCGCGAATGGGCCCGGCTGGGCGGCCGGCGCCGGAGCGGCGCACGGCTTCATCGTCAAACTGCGCGACGGGGCGCCGGCGGCCGAGGCGCCGCCAGCGCGCCTCAAGCGTGTGCTGGCGGATGCCCGCGCTTCCACGGCCGGCAGCCGCGCGCTCGGCCGGCGCACGCACCTGGTCGACTTCGGGCGACGCCTCGGCGCCGACGAGGTCGAGGAGTTCGGCCGCCGGCTGGCGCAGCGGCCGGAGGTCGAGTGGGCCGTGCCCAACGAACGCGAGAAGCGCCTGGCCACGCCGCAGGACCCGCTGTTCGCCGCCTCGGTGATGGGCAGCGGCCAGTGGTGGCTGTTCCCGGCTGCCGGCAGCAATGCCAACGACATCGAGGACCGCCGCCGTGGCGTTCCCGGCATCCAGAGTGCCTGGCAGACGACGGTGGGCAGCACCAGCCCGGTGGTGGCCGTGCTCGACACCGGCACCACCGCGCACGAGGACCTCGTCGGCGCGGTGCTGCCGGGGCGCGACTTCGTCTCGACCATCGAGTACGCCAACGACGGCGACGGCTGGGATGCCGACCCGGGCGATCCCGGCGACTGGGTCAGCGAGGCTGACCGCGTGGCCCAGCCAGCGCTGTTCGGCGACTGCGAGGTGCAGGACAGCTCCTGGCACGGAACAATCATCGCCGGCATCCTCGCTGCGGGCACCGACAACGGCCGCGGCGTCGCGGCAATCAACTGGCGCGGCCGCGTGCTCCCGGTGCGTGTGGCCGGCAAGTGCGGCGCCGAGGTGGCGGACATCATCGACGGGATGCGCTGGGCGGCCGGCCTGGCGGTGGTCGACGGCGCCGGCCGCGTGCTGCCGGCCAACCCGAACCCGGCGCGGGTTCTCAACATCAGCTTCGGCAGCCAGTCGGCCTGCAACGCCGCCTACCAGGATGCGATCGACGAACTCGCCGAAGCCGGCGTGGTCGTCGTCGCGGCGGCCGGCAACCAGCATGGCAGCGTGTCGCGGCCGGCCAATTGCCGCGGCGTGATCGGCGTCGCGGCGCTGAACCGCGACGGCTTCAAGGCGAGCTACTCGAACTTCGGCGAGCCGCTGACCGTCGCCACCGTCGGCGGCGACCCGCGCGTGGTCGGAGGCTGGGGTTTCGAACTCGGCGACGACGGGTTGTTGACGGTGTCCAACAGCGGGCTGCGCGGCCCGGGCAGCGGCGGCTACGCGCGTGACGCCGGCACCAGCTTCGCCGCCCCGGTGGTGGCCGGTGTGGCCGGCCTGATGCTCGGCCTCAACCCGGCGCTGAGCGTCGATCAGGTGATCGACGGACTGCGCCGCAGCGCGCGGCCGCACGTGGTCTCGCCCAAGCTGCCGGGCTGCTCGGCACAGTCGCCAGGCCGCTGCATCTGCGACACGGCCAGCTGCGGCGCCGGCATCCTCGACGCCACGGCCGCGCTGGCCTATGCGGCCGCTCCGTCTGCCTACGTGCCGCCGGCACGCCGAGCCGAGATCATCGACAACGCCGACGTGGACGCCGCGCTGGCGCTCGGTGTTGCCGACCAGCCGCCGAATGCCAGCGTGCCGCCGGCCGAAGCCGACGAAGGCGGCGGCGCGCTCGGCCTGGGCTGGCTCGCCACGCTGGCGCTGGCCGTCGCCGCGCTCAGCCGCCGCAGGGCACGAAGCCGCGGCCCAGCGCCGGCGACCTGAGCGCGGTGAGCTGCGCGGCCAGTGCCGCATCGGCGTTGTCGGCGCGCAGCACGTGCAGGGTGGCCGGCGCGGCCAGCTCGACGATGCGCGCGCTGCGCACGCCGCGTTGGCCGATCTGTTCGAGGCCGCGCTCGGCGCTGGCCCGGTCGTCGAAGCGCCCGAGCGAGAAGCCCATCGTGTACTCGGTGGGCGTGGTCACCTCCTGGTAGGCCACGCGCGTGCGCTTGATCTCATCCTCCTTCTTCGCGAGCACCTCGCGGTTGGGGAAGCGCCCCATGTAGAGCATCCAGCTGCCCGGGCGTTCGATCTTCACCTCGGCCCAGCTGCCGGCCGGCAGTGGCGGCTGCACGGCCTGCAGCGCGGCGATGGCCGACACCGAGGCGCCAGTGGCGAACGGGCCGGCCTCGAGGCAGGCACCGCGCAGCGGCGCGCTGGCGGGTGCGGTGCTGGCCGCAGGCTGCACCAGCGCCGCGGCACTCGCCGCGCCGGGCGGCAGCACCGTGATGCGCTCGGGATGGACCTGGCGCGACAGCCGCTCGGGCTCGCGCTCGGGGTGCGGGCGCAAGCCGGTGGCGCTGTCGAGCCAGCCGTTCGTCCAGGCGTAGAAGAGCAGGTTGGCCGCGATCAGCAGCAGCACGAGGACCCGCAGCATGATCAGGCGCCGCCCACGGCGTCGGGTTGCAGCCGCACGCTGACCTCGCCGCTGGTCACGGCGACCATGCCGGCGGCGGTCTGCACCTGCAGTGCACCGCTGGCATCGACACCGCGCGCGATGCCTTCGCCCAGGCCCTGTTGCGTGGTGCGCACCGGCTGGCCGGCGAGCAGGTCACGCGCCGCGTAGTCGGCCGCGAAGCCGGCGAAGCCCTCGTTCTCGAAGCGGCGCAGCGCCTGCACGAGCGGCAGCGCCAGGCGGTGCAGCGCGGCCGGCGCGGTCATGGCAGGGTCGAGTTCGTTCAGGCAGGCGAAACCGGTATTCGCCTCGACGTCGGGCATCGGCATCACGTTCAGGCCGACGCCGATGACCGCCAGCCGGGTGCGGCCGGCGGCCACCGTCTCGATCAGCACGCCACCGAGCTTGCGGCCACGCGCCGGGCCATCCATCAGCCACAGGTCGTTCGGCCACTTCAGGCCGATGCGCGGCGGCGTTGCGCCCGGATGCGGGTCCAGCGCCTGCGCCAGCGCCAGGCCGACGACCAGCGACAGCCCCGACCAGTCGGCCCGCGCGATCGGCGTCGACAGCGAGAAGGTCAGCGACGCGCCCGGCGCCGACTGCCAGCTGCGCCCCAGCCGGCCGCGCCCGCCGGTCTGGTTCTCGGCGACGAGCAGGCAGGGCTGGATGTCGGCGGCGCGGCGCCCGAAGGCGGCGCTCTCGACGCTGCGCTGCACCAGCACGTCGGCGTTTTCGGGGTCGGGCCGCACCTCGACACGTGCGCGTTCGAGCAGCGCCGAGTTGGTCGACACGCAGCGCTCCAGCACCTCGACGCTCAGCCCGGGCAGCAGCGTGCGCAGCTGCTGCCACAGCGCCTCTGCTCCCCACTGGATCGGCGGCTCGGCCATCGTCATGCGTGGCTCAGCGCTTGGGCGAGAGCATGGTGCCGCGGCACTTCTTCGCGCCGCAATGGCAGGCGAACTGCTTCTTCAGCTTGGGCGTGTACTTCTCGTCGATGATCAGCCCGTAGTCGTAGAACAGCTCCTCGCCGGGCTTGATCGTGCGCAGCGCCTTGATGAAGATGCGGCCGTCGACCTCGTCGGCCTCGCAGTTGGGCTGGCAGGCGTGGTTGATCCAGCGCGCCGCGTTGCCGCCGTGCTTGGCGTCGATGACGTTGTTCTCGTCGATGTGGAAGTAGAAGGTATGGTCCGGGTCGCGGGGGTCGTGCGGGTGGCGGCGCAGCGCTTCGGGCCAGTCGATCACCTCGCCCTTGTACTCGATCACCACTTCGCCCTTCTTCAGCGGCAGCAGCGCGAACACGCCCTTGCCATGCACGCCGGAGCGGCGCACCTGGATGCGTCGGCCGCCGCCGGTGCCGGCTGCGGCGGGATGGGACTTGCCGTTGGTTGCTTGCGCCTTCATCGTCTTTGGGTACATTGAAATCAGGGGCGCGCGCGTGTGCGTGCGTGCGCGCGAAGCCCGGATTGTATGGAGATGCGGCGCAAGCCCATCGCGACAGCCTTGCACGAGACACCATGACCAAGTCACTCATCATTGCCGAGAAGCCCTCCGTCGCGCAGGACATCGTCCGCGCGTTGACGCCGACCGCGGGCAAGTTCGAGAAGCACGACGAGTATTTCGAGAGCGACAAGTACCTCGTCACCTCGGCCGTCGGCCACCTGCTGGAGATCAAGGCGCCGGAGGAGTTCGACGTCAAGCGTGGCAAGTGGAGCTTCGCGCACCTGCCGGTGATCCCGCCGCACTTCGACCTCAACCCGATCGACAAGAGCAAGGGCCGGTTGAGCGCCATCGTCAAGCTGGTCAAGCGCAAGGACGTCTCCGAACTGATCAACGCCTGCGACGCGGGGCGCGAGGGCGAGCTGATCTTCCGGCTCATCCAGCAGCACAGCAAGAGCAAGCACCCGGTCAAGCGCCTGTGGCTGCAGAGCATGACGCCGGCGGCGATCCGCGAAGGCTTCGAGAAGCTGCGCAGCGACGAGGAGTTGCGCGGCCTGGCCGAGGCGGCGCGCAGCCGCAGCGAAGCCGACTGGCTGGTGGGCATCAACGGCACGCGCGCGATGACGGCGTTCAACTCGCGCGACGGCGGCTTCTTCCTGACCACCGTCGGCCGCGTGCAGACGCCCACGCTATCGATCGTCGTCGAGCGCGAGGAGAAGATCCGCAAGCACGTCTCGCGCGACTACTGGGAGATCAAGGCGACCTTCGCCGCGCAGGCCGGCGAGTACGAGGGCAAGTGGTTCGACCCGAAGTGGAAGAAGAACCCCGACGACCCGGAAGCGCGCGCTGACCGCCTGTGGACCGAGGCCGACGCGCAGGCCATTGCGCAGGCCTGCCGCGGCGGACCGGCCAGCGTGACCGAGGAATCCAAGCCGAGCACGCAGAGCGCGCCGGGCCTGTACGACCTGACCACGCTGCAGCGCGAGGCCAACTCGCGGCTGGGCTTCTCGGCCAAGACCACGCTCAGCATCGCGCAGGCGCTCTACGAGAAGCACAAGGTGCTGACCTATCCGCGGACGGACAGCAAGGCGCTGCCGGAGGACTACGTGGACGTGGTCAAGCAGACCATGCAGATGATCTCCACCGAAGACATGCCCGGCCCGCTGCGCGCGCTCGCCCAGTATGCGAAGACGGCGATCAAGGAAGGCTACGTCAAGCCGAACAAGCGCATCTTCGACAACGCCAAGGTGTCGGACCACTTCGCCATCATCCCGACGCTGCAGCCGCCCAAGAGCCTGAGCGAGATCGAGGCCAAGCTCTACGACATGGTGGTCAAGCGCTTCCTGGCGGTGTTCTTCCCGCCGGCCGAGTTCATGGTCACGACGCGCATCTCCACCGTCAAGGCGGCAGCGCAGGAGCACAGGTTCCAGACCAACGGCAAGGTGATGGTCAAGCCCGGCTGGCTGGCGGTGTACGGCAAGGAGGTGCAGGAGGACGATGCCAACCTGGTGGCCGTGGCGCCCGGCGAGGTGGTGCGCACCGAGAGCGTGTCGGTCAACCCGAACAAGACCAAGCCGCCGGCGCGCTACACCGAGGCGACGTTGCTGTCGGCGATGGAAGGTGCGGGCAAGCTGATCGACGACGACGAGTTGCGCGAGGCGATGGCCGAGAAGGGCCTGGGCACGCCGGCCACGCGCGCGGCCATCATCGAAGGCCTGATCCTCGAGAAGTACATGCACCGCGAGGGCCGCGAGCTGGTGCCTTCGGCCAAGGCCTTCCAGCTGATGACGCTGCTGCGCGGCCTGGGCGTCGAAGACCTGACCAAGCCCGAGCTGACCGGCAACTGGGAGTACCAGCTCGCCGAGATGGAGAAGGGCCGGCTGCAGCGCGATGCCTTCATGGCCGAGATCGCGGCGATGGCCGAGCGCATCGTGCGCAAGGCCAAGGAGTACGACCGCGACACCATCCCCGGCGACTACGCGACGCTGGCCGTGCCCTGCCCGAACTGCGGCGGCGTGATCAAGGAGAATTACCGCCGCTTCGCGTGCGCCGGCAAAGGGCTGGGAAGCGGCCCCTCCGGTGCCGCGGGCGCCGAAGAGGGCTGCGGCTTCTCGATCAGCAAGATCCCGGGCGGGCGCAGCTTCGAGCTCGACGAGGTGACGCAGTTCATCGCCAACAAGAAGATCGGCCCGCTGGAAGGCTTCCGCTCCAAGGCCGGCTGGCCGTTCACCGCCGAGCTGAAGCTGGCCTTCGACGACGAGATCAAGAACTGGAAGCTCGAGTTCGACTTCGGCGACGACGCCAAGGGTGAGGGCGACGGCGAGCCGGTGGACTTCTCCGCGCAGGAGTCACTGGGCGCCTGCCCGAAGTGCCAGGGCCATGTGTACGAGCACGGCACCAGCTACGTCTGCCAGCACGCGGTGGGCGCGCCCATCACCTGCGACTTCAAGAGCGGCAAGATCATCCTGCAGCAGCCGGTGGCGCGCGAGCAGATGACGAAGCTTCTCGCCACCGGCAAGACCGACCTGCTGGAGAACTTCGTCTCCAACAAGACACGCCGCAAGTTCAAGGCACGCCTGGCCTTCGACAAGAAGGAAGGCAAGGTGATCTTCGAGTTCGAACCGCGCGCGGCCAAGGCGCCGGCCAAGAAGGCGGCGGCGAAGAAGGCGGCCTGAGGGAGTGGCCGACGAGCTGCCGAGCTGCCTGACCCTCCACGGCGAACGCCTGTGGCTGGCCGTCAGCGTGGTGCCGAACGCGAAGCGCACCGGTGTCGACGGGCTGCACGACGGCGCGCTGCGCGTGCGGCTGGCTTCGCCGCCGGTGGACGGCAAGGCCAACGACACGCTGGTGGCCTGGCTGGCCGCCGAGCTCGGCCTGGCGCGGCGCCATGTGACGCTGGTGCGCGGACAGACTGCGCGCCGCAAGTGGCTGGAGCTCGACGGCTCGGCGGACGACATCGTCGGCGCCGTGACCCGGCTGCTGACAACCGGCGCGGCGCGGGCCTGAGGCCGTCGGCCGTGCCGATGGCCCGCCCTCAACCCTGGCCGACGATCGAGGCCGTGGCCACCAGCTCGTCGAACAGCGCCATCGACACCTGGCCCGACACCGCGTAGGGGTCGAGCACTGCCGTCTCCGAGTACTTCAGCAACAGCGCCGGGTTCAGCCGGGCGAGGTTGACCTGGCCCATCGACCAGCCGGCGAAGCGGCGTTCGCCGATCTCCTCGTAGCTGAGCAGCACCACGTCGTGGTGGCGCTTGTCGGCGGCGATGCGGTTGTACAGCGCGTTGACCTGCATGCGCCCGCCCTCGAGCACCTGCAGGAAGATGCCCTGCGAGAAGCACAGCACACCGGTGATGCCGAGCTGGCTGTTGCCTGCCTTCGACTGGCGCAGGATGCCCAGCAGCGCCTCCTGGTCGACGGAGTCGGTGGCGCGGCTGGCGTACATCAGGCGGACGAGCATGATCAGTTCCCGTTCTTCTTCGACAGCAGCGAGAGGAATTCGCGCCGCAGGTTGGGATCCTTCAGGAAGGCGCCGCGCATCACCGAGTTGGTCATCATCGACTCGTCGTCCTTGACGCCGCGCCAGTGCATGCAGAAGTGGTCGGCCTCCATCACGATGGCCAGCCCGTCGGGCTTGACGCGGTTCTGGAGTTCGTTGGCGAGCATGGTCACGGCCTCTTCCTGGATCTGCGGCCGGCTCATGATCCAGTCGCAGATGCGCGCGTACTTCGACAGTCCGATCAGGTTCGAGAACTCGTTGGGCAGCACGCCGATCCAGACCTTGCCGAGGATCGGGCAGAGGTGGTGCGAACAGGCGCTGCGCACCTTGATCGGCCCGACGATCATCAGCTCGTTCAGGCGCGAGAAGTTCGGGAACTCGGTGACCGAGGGCATCGGCGTGTAGCGGCCGACGAAGACCTCGTCGACGAACATCTTCGCCACCCGCTTGGCGGTCTCCTGCGTGTTGTGGTCGCTGTCGGTGTCGATCACCAGCGCGCGCAGCACTTCCTGCATCTTCGCCTGCACCTCGGCCTTGATCTCGTCGAGCTCGCCATCGCGGATGAACTCCGAGATGTTGTCGTTGGCGTGGTAGCGGCACTCGGCGCCGACCAGCCGGTAGCGGATGCGCTCCGAGGCGGCAAGTCGCGAGAGCTCCTCCTCGGTGCGGAAGATCGGGGTGGCTTGTTCGGCGGACATGGGTGGCAGGATACGTCGTCGGGGCCCGCAGGGTAGCGCAGGCCGGCCCTCGGCGCAGCCGGGGCGCTCCCTGCCCGTAGACTGCGCGCGGTGAATGCCCCGGCCTCGCTCCCGCTTGCCCAGTTGCTGACCCATGCCGCCACCGCCGTGCAGGCGGTGCGCGCCGGCCAGAGCCTGACCGATGCGCTGGAGCGCTGCCCCGCGCCGGCCCGCCCCGGCGCGCAGGCGCTGAGTTTTCATGCGCTGCGCTGGCTGGGCGGGGCGCAGGCGGTGCGCGCAAAGCTGGTGCCGAAGGCGCCGCCGCCGGCCGTCGATGCGCTGCTGCTCACCTCGCTGGCGCTGCTCTGGCCCGGCTCCGGCACGCCGTACGCGGAGCACACGCTGGTCGATCAGGCGGTGGTGGCGGCGAAGCAGCGTGGCGGCTTCGTCAACGCGGTGCTGCGCCGCTTCCTGCGCGAGCGCGAGACGCTGCTGGCCGGCCTGCAGGACGATGCGGTGGCACGCTTCAACCACCCGCGCTGGTGGGTCGAGCGCTTGAAGGGCGACTGGCCCGACCAGTGGCAGGCCGTGCTGGCCGCCGACCAGCAACGTGCGCCGATGACGCTGCGGGTGAACCGGCGCCACGGCAGTGCGCAGGCCTACCTGGGCCGCCTGGCCGAGGCAGGCCTGGCCGGCTCGGCGCTGCCGGGTACCGACGCCATCGTGCTCGCGCAGCCGGTGCCTGTGCAGCAACTGCCCGGCTTCGCCGCCGGCGACGTCTCGGTGCAGGACGCCGCAGCACAGCGCGCCGCACCGCTGCTGCTCGGCGCCGGCCTGCCGACCGGCGCACGGGTACTCGACGCCTGCGCTGCGCCCGGCGGCAAGACGGCTCACCTGCTGGAGCTGGCCGAACTCGACGTGCTGGCACTGGACAGCGATGCACAACGCCTGGCGCGTGTGCACGACACCCTGCAGCGCCTCGGCCTGAAGGCGCGCAGCGCGGCGGCTGATGCCGGCGATCCGGCGGCCTGGTGGGACGGCCGGCCCTTCGACGCCATCCTGCTCGACGCGCCGTGCAGCGCCTCGGGCATCGTGCGGCGCCACCCCGACGTCCGCTGGCTGCGCCGCGCGACCGACATCGCCGCGCTGTGCAGGACCCAGGCGAGGCTGCTCGACGCCCTGTGGCCGACGCTGCGGCCCGGCGGGCGCTTGCTGTACTGCACCTGTTCTGTCTTCAAGGCCGAGGGGCAGGAGCAGATCGACGCTTTTTTGCAACGCCATGGCGACGCCGCCATCGCTCCCGAGCCCGTCGCGCCGGGCCACCTGCTCCCGCTGCCCGACAATGAAGACGATCGTTCGTCGCCCCCTGCCGGTGCATCGGCGGACGGGTTTTTCTACAGCCTGCTCACAAAGACCTGACGTCCATCCACCCCATGCGCAGCGCGGCACGCTCGACCGGCAGTCCAGGGACCCGCGCGCCGCGCGGGCTCGGGTGCGTGGTGGTGTGGCTGGTGATGTCGTGGCTGGCCCTGCTGGCGCCGCTGGCCTGGGCACAGACGGGCAATGCCGAGCTGGCCGGCTTCACCGTGCAGCGCAGCGACGACGGCCTGATCATCAACTACGCCGTCAACTTCGAGTTGCCGCGTGGAGCGGAAGAGGCGCTGGCCAAATCGGTGCCGCTGTACTTCGTCGCCGAGACGGAAGTGTTTCGCGACCGCTGGTACTGGCGCGACAAGCGCATCGCCAGCACGGCGCGTGTGTGGCGCATCGTCTACCAGCCGCTGACTGCCAACTACCGCGTCACGTTTGCCGGCATCAGCCAGAGTTACGCGACGCGGACCGAGGCCTTTGCCGCGATCCGCCGCGGCGTGAACTGGAAGGTCGCCGAGACCGCGCAGATCGAGGACGGCGCGCGCCATTACGTCGAGTTCAGCTTCCGGCTCGACACGTCCCTGCTGCCGCGGCCGATGCAGATCGGCATCGCCACGCAGTCGGACTGGGCGCTCTCGGTCGAGCGCGTGCAACGTTTCGACTGACATGAGCCCCCAAGACGCTTCGCGTCGCCCCCCCGAGGGGGAGCGTCCGGCTTGGGGCGGCCCGGCGCCGGACCCTGTGCGCGGCCTGACACATTGAGCGCGATGAAGAAGGCGACCCGCTGGGCCTGGATCGTCGCGCTGGTGGCCGTCACCGGCGCGGGCCTGGTGCTGGCCTTCCTGCTCTCGGTGGCCACCAACAGCCCGGCGCTGTACGAACGCCACTACGTCTGGCTGTTCTGGGTCAACGTGACGGTGGCGGCGCTGCTGCTGCTGGTCATCGGCATCGCCTCGGTGCGGCTGGTGATCCGCGTGCGGCGGCGCAAGTTCGGCAGCCGGCTGCTGCTCAAGCTGGCGGCGATCTTCGCGCTGGTCGGCGTGGTGCCGGGCGTGCTGATCTACACGGTGAGCTACCAGTTCGTCTCGCGCAGCATCGAGAGCTGGTTCGACGTGAAGGTGGAGAGTGCGCTCGACGCCGGCCTGAACCTCGGCCGCGGCACGCTCGACGCGCTGGTCAACGAACTGGCCAACCGCACGCGCCAGGCCGCCGAGAAGATGGGCGAGGGCGGCTCTTCGGCCGCGCTGCTCGAGGGCCGCGGCGGCAGCGCCGGCACGCTCGCACTCGAACGCCTGCGCGAGCAGCTCGTTGCGCAGGAGGTGGCGATCGTCAATGCGTCGGGCCAGACGCTGTTCTCGGCCAGCAGCGGCACTGCCGGGCTGCTGCCCGAGCGGCCGACCGCCGCGATGCTGCGGCAGGCGCGGCTGCAGCGGGTGGTCGGCCATCTCGAGGGGCTGGACGAGGACGCCGGCAGCGCGTCCAACGCGCGCATCCGCGTGCTCGCGCTGGTGCCCAGCGCGAACTTCGCGCTCACCGAGCAGGAGCGTTACCTGATGGTGCGCCAGCTGCTGCCCGCCTCGCTGACACTCAATGCGCTGTCGGTGCAGTCCGCCTACCGCGAGTACCAGCAACGTGCGCTGGCGCGCGACGGCCTGCGCCGCATGTACATCGGCACGCTGACCTTGGCGCTGGTGCTGGCGGTGTTCGGCGCCGTGCTGCTCGCCGCGCTGCTCGGCAATCAGCTGGCGCGGCCGCTGCTGCTGCTCGCCGAGGGTGTCGACCAGGTCGCGCATGGCGACCTCAGCGCCAAGCCGGTGTTCGCCTCGCGCGACGAACTCGGCGGCCTGACACGATCCTTCGCCGACATGACCGAGCAGCTCTCCGAGGCCCGCTCGCTGGTGCAGCGCAGCGTGCGCCAGGTCGAGGGCGCACGCGCCAACCTGCAGACCATCCTCGACAACCTGACCGCCGGCGTGATCGTGTTCGACCGCGAGGGGCGCATCGACACTGTCAACCCCGGCGCGACGCGCATCGTCAAGCTGCCGCTGTCGGCCTACCGTGGCCGCCGGCTCGAGGAGGTACCCGGCCTCGAGACCTTCGCCAAGGGCGTGTGGCAGCGCTTCGAGCTGCACGCCACCAGCCCCGAGGCCGGCGAGCGTGACCACTGGCAGGACAGCTTCGAGCTGCAGACGCAGGACTCGCAGGGCCGCGACCGCGACACGCTGACGCTGCTGGTGCGCGGCGCGGCGATGCCGCAGGGCGCGCGGCTGATGGTCTTCGACGACATCACCGAAGTCGTCTCGGCACAGCGCAGCGAGGCCTGGAGCGAGGTGGCGCGGCGGCTCGCGCACGAGATCAAGAACCCGCTGACGCCGATCCAGCTGTCTGCCGAGCGTCTGCAGCACAAGCTCGAAGCCAAGCTCGAGGGCGCCGACCAGACCATGCTGGCAAAGTCCGTGGCCACCATCGTCAGCCAGGTGCAGGCGATGAAGACGCTGGTCAACGAATTCCGCGACTATGCGCGCCTGCCCGCCGCGCAGCTCAAGCCCCTGGACCTGAACGCACTGCTGGCCGAGGTGCTCGGCCTGTACGTGAGCGCGCAGGAGTCGGGGCGATTGCACGCCGAGTTCGGCGCTGGGCTGCCACTGATCGTCGGCGACACCACGCAGCTGCGCCAGGTCATTCACAACCTGGTGCAGAACGCACTCGATGCCGTGGCCGACAAGCCCGATGGCCGCGTGCTGGTTCGCACCGAGGCCGCACGCACCGAGCAGGGCGACGTGCGCGCCGTGCGCCTGCAGGTGATCGACAACGGCCATGGTTTCCCGGACAAGGTGCTCAAGCGTGCCTTCGAGCCCTACGTGACGACGAAGAGCAAGGGCACCGGCCTCGGCCTGGCCGTTGTCAAGAAGATCGCCGACGAGCACGCTGCGCGCGTGCGCATCGCGAACCTGGGGGTGGCGCGCGACGCCACGAGCGGCGACACTGCAGCCCCCTCGGGCAGCCCCGCCGCGACAGGTGCCCAAGTTTCGCTATCATTTTCCAAGTTCGCTCCGGCCGACGGCACCACGGCCGTCTCGGTGGCCACCGAGAGCCGGACGCACTGACCATCCATGGCGATCATTCTTGTAGTTGACGACGAACTCGGCATCCGCGCGCTGCTGTCGGAGATCCTGACCGACGAGGGGCATACCGTCGAGGCGGCCGAGAACGCCGCCGAGGCGCGTTCGGTGCGCGAGCGCTTGCGCCCGGACCTCGTGCTGCTGGACATCTGGATGCCCGACGTCGACGGGATCACCTTGCTCAAGGAGTGGGGCGCCACCGGGCTGCTGACGATGCCGGTGATCATGATGAGCGGCCACGGCACGATCGACACTGCCGTCGAAGCGACCAAGTACGGCGCGATGGCCTTCCTCGAGAAGCCGGTGACTCTGCAGAAGCTGCTGCGTGCCGTGGAGCAGGGCCTGGCCAAGCCCGCCGCGAGCGCGAGCCGGCCGGGGCCGGCGGCGGCGAACCCGCACCACAATCACCACCTGCCGGACCATTCGCTGACGGTCGAGGCGGCGATGACCGGCGGCGCGATGCTGCCAACCGTGCCCCTGATGCTCGGCCCGCAGGCCGAGCAGAGCTTCGATCTCGACCGCCCACTGCGCGAGGCACGCGACGCCTTCGAGAAGAGCTACTTCGAGTTCCACCTCGCCCAGGAGAACGGCAGCATGACGCGCGTGGCCGAGAAGACCGGCCTGGAACGCACGCACCTGTACCGAAAGCTCAAGCAACTCGGTGTGGACCTGTCGCGCAACAAGCGGGGCGGAGCGCTCTAGGCCGGCAGCCTGGCCGGCCTCGGCTATAATTTGCGGCTCACGGCCAAGTAGCTCAGTTGGTAGAGCAGCGGATTGAAAATCCGCGTGTCGGTGGTTCGATTCCGCCCTTGGCCACCAGACAATTCAAGGGGTTAGCTCTCGCGAGCTAGCCCCTTGGACATTTGGTGATGCCCCGCGCGGCCGGCCGCTCGACTGCGCCCCCGCGCGCTGACGAGCCTAGACGCGCTTACAGCAGCCCACACTCCCTCAGGAAGCGCTTGGCCTCGCTCCGCATGCCGGTCGAGATGCTCTCCCAGGTGTGAGCCGGGAAGTCCTTGGGCAGCTTTCGCTCCACCCGCGCGAGTGCGCCGTCGACACTCGTCACCATCTCGACTATCGCAGCCCACACAGCGTCGCCGCCGTGTCTGGCCGCCATTTGCTGCCAGTGGCGTGCCTGGATCGTGTGGAACAGGTGATGCGCGTTCTTCGAGCGCACGGCCATCGCCAGGCCCGCCTTGCGCGGCCTGAACGGATTGGTTCCATCGCCGTAGTAGGGCCACATCGACAGGACGTCGTACAGCGGTGTCATGCGATAGGCGTCGCCACGATCGAGATGGATCGAGAAGTTCTTGGCGTGGCCGTCGGTGGCCGCCATCAGCACGAACGCAAGCTGCGTGAGCAGGAAGAACGTCGTGTCCTCGCGGTCGGCGCTGCCTTGCAGAATCTGCAGGCACTTCCCCATGCCGGGGCCGCCGCCCTGCTCGTATTTCTGGTCCGGCCCGACGCCAAGCGCCTGGCAGAAGTCTTCCTGGGGCAGTCGTGCGATCCACTTCCCCTTGCCCATCCACTCGCGGTCGAACCGCTCGACGACCAGCACGGTCTGGTCGCCGAAGGTCTCCATCGACGTCGAAGCGACCGGGAGCCCGAGCTCCCCGATGATCTGCGCGCACAGCCATTCGTTCTGGACCGAGTCCGACGCATCGACCCGCTTCGAACCGCCGATGAGGCCCAGCGGCAGCTTGATGATGTGCGTGGTGGGCGTGGCGCCATGCGGCCGGCACCACTTGCCTTTCCATCGGGTGAGTGCGGTCTTCTCCTGTGCGCCCGCGATGGAGATCCGGGACAGATCGTCGCCGTGGATCGAGCCGGGGTCGGTGTCCGACGGAACGGCCTGCAGCAAGTCGACGATCTGCTGCTCGGTCAGGGGGGTACAGGCGACGCGATCCCAACCCTCCGGGGTGACGCCCTCGGGCAGGAGCTGCACGGCCCCGACGCAGTCCCGGCCGATCGCCTCCAGCAGGTCAAAGATCTCGCCTGATCGGAGGCCGAAGCGTCTGCGCAGTCGCGAGCGAATCCTGTCGTTGTCCGGCAGGAGGTTGTCGAAGTAGTTCCGGACCTCCTGGCCCTGCATCTGCAGTGATCCGCTGATGGGCAGCGAGAGCGACAGCGATCGCCGGCGGGGTGACTCCAGCCAGGAAGCCTCGTAGCGGAAGGCGTGCGAGTTTCGATCAACGAGCCAGGTGCCGACCAACTCGCCGTTCATCCAGGCCCGGAGCGACCGGGTCACCACGATCCCTTCTTGGGGCGGGCCACGAAGCTCCGCCTCGAGGCGGGCGGAACCTCAGGCTGCCTGCTCACTGCCTTGGGCTGTGGCTTCGTGGCTCTCGGCTTCGAGGTCCGGGCTGCAGTGACGCTGGTGGCGGCAGGTGCCGCCGTTCCCTCCTGCAGGGTCAGTGAGACACCCAGCACGGACAGCAGCTTCATCAGCTGCTCGAAGTTGACCAGGCCCGGATTCGCTTCGATCTCCGCGATTCGGGCCTGGCTGACGCCGATGAGTGCGCCGAGTTGGGCCTGGGTCAGGCCATGCCTCTTTCGCAGCGCCCGCAGATGCTGGCGGAGTTGATTCGGGAAGCAAACAGGGAAGGCATCGGCCATGGCGCATCTTATAAGCCAAAGCCAGTAAAGGCAGAAAACAAGCTACAGCAAGTTCAGTGGGTCTATCGGTTCTGGCAAGTACTGTGAAGGCATCACCTGCAGCCTATGCAAGAAGCGCGCAGGGGCCTGAGGTTCGTGCGCGGGTCGCCCGGCATCGAAGTTGAAACGACGCGTGAGCGCAGCGCAGCGCTCCTGCGATCTCACTCCGGTCGGTTGACCGTCGAGCGCTGGCCGCGGCGGTCGGCACCGGGACTCAGTCAGCCACGCCCAGCCGCGAAGCGAAGAAGGCCAGGATCTCGTCTCTCGCCGCCAGCGTGGGCTGGCCGGCCTCGTCGATCAGATGCGTCGTCACCACGCTGTGCGGGCTGTTCACGACCTGGTCGAAGAAGGGCGGCAGGCTGGTGGTGTTGGCCGCCTCGTCCGGCAGCACGCGCGCCACGAAGCGCGGGCCCAGCGCCTGCGCGTAGGCGGCGAAGCGTTCGGCACGACAGTAGCGGTCGCCCTCGAAACGGTAGGCGAGAACGCTCAGGTCTTCATCGTCGAGCCGCCGGCGAACCGCGCTCAGTTCTTCCGGCGAGATCTCGAGCCCCGCAGGGTCATCGAACGGCAGCGAGGGTTGCGAGAGCACCGGCGCCAGCATCGCCGGCTCCAGCATCATCGTGAGGGCGAAGTTGCCGGTGAAGCACATCCCGATGGCGCCGACCCCCGGCCCGCCGCACTCGCCATGCGCCAGCGCCGCGAGGGCACGCAGCCAGCGCGTGACCGGGCTGGACTGGTTGGGGCCCTTCCTGTTCGCGAAGGCGCGGAACTCCGCGCTGACGCAGGCACGCTGCACCACCTCCAGGCCTTCTTCGGCGCTCGGCAGCGCACCGTCGCTGCCGAACAGCGAGGGCATGTAGACCGTGAAGCCCGCATCGCGGACCCAGCGCGCGAACCGCGCCACGTGCGGGCTGATGCCGGGCATCTCGGTCATCACGATCACCGCCGGGCCCGAGCCGGCGATGTGGACTCGCTTGGACGCCTCGCACAGCGTGATGCTGCGCGGCTGGAAGTCCTCGAGAGGGTCGTGCTCGTTCACGCTGCGGTCTGTCATCGTCTTGCCCCCACGTTGGGTTCCTGGCCACCTGGTGCCGATAGCGACATCAGCCGTCGCCCACCTCGGACATCGCACGAATGGATGCTTCCGCCTCGGCCCGGATCCAGGCCATCACGGCGAGCACATCCGGGCGCGACTCCTGCGGCGGCGCCACCAGCCAGTAGGCCACCTCGGCCCGCGCCGCGCGCCTGGCGGTCGGAAGGGCGATCAGCCGGCCGTCCTTCAGCAATGGCTCGACCAGCGCTACGCGGCCCAGCGCAATGCCTTGCCCCGCCACGGCGGCCTGGATGACCTGGTCGTACTGGTTGAACCGCAGGATCGCCTTCGGCTTGACGCCGCCCAGGCCCAGCGCGTTGAGCAGGTCGCCCCATTGCAGCCAGGGCCGTCGGGGCTCGTCGAACTCGAGCAGGACGCTGCGACGGATGGACTCGGTCGAATCGAGCCGTGCCGCACGCAGCGAAGGATGACAGACCGGAATCAGGCGTTCACCGAACAGCCGCGGCGAGTCCGGCGGAACACTGGACTGGGGGCCGTAGCGGATCGCCAGATCGATGCCCTCGGCCTTCAGGTCCAGCACCTTGTTGTTGGCCGCGACCCGCACGTCGATGCTCGGATGCAGGGCCTGGAATCGACTCAGCCGCGGCAGCAGCCACAGTGACGCCACGCCGGTGCTCAAGGTGATGGTGACCGGCCGCCGCAGTTGCCGGGTGTCCAGCGCCGCGAAGACGTCCTGCAACTGCTGGACGGACACGTCCGCGATCCGGAACAGCCTTTCGCCCTCGGGCGTGAACTGGATCGAGCGGTGGCCGCGTGCGAACAGCTTGACACCGAGGGTGTCTTCCAGCGCGTGAACCTGCCGGCTGATCGCCGACTGCGTCAGGCAGAGATCCTGAGCGGCCAGCGTGATGCTCATGCGCCGGCCCACCGCGACGAAACCGCGAACGAGATCCAGCGAAGGAAGGCGGGACAGTGGCAGCGACATCGACGTCTCACTCGTGGGCATGCGCAGTCATTCCGTGCAGGCGAAGAGTATCGATCGACGTGCGCAACGCCGGAAAGCAGGGCCGAGCACACCGGCTCACGGGCCGCACAGCGGCATCAGGGTGAGCCAGGCCACCACATGGTCCGGCCGGCGCCACGCGAGCCATCCGGTCACGCTGAGCCCCAGGACCGTCGAGACGGTCAGGGCGATGCGCAGCGCGCGCGACAGCAGCCCGCGGTTCATGCGGGGCTCGCCTGCAGGCCGGCGCCGACACGCCGGTCGTCGATCGGCCAATGCAGCGCGGCGGCAACGCCCCCCAGCGCGATGGAGCCGAACCACAGCCAGTCGTAGGAGCGGGTCGCGTCGAACACATGCCCGCCCAGCCACACGCCGAGGAAGGCGCCGAGCTGGTGGCCGAAGAACACGAAGCCGAACAGTGTGCCGATGTACTGCACGCCGAACACCTGGGAGACCAGCCCGTTGGTCAGCGGGACGGTGCCGAGCCAGAGGAAACCCATCACGGCGCAAAACAGGTAGACGGTGATCGGCGACAGTGGCAGCAGCACGAACAGCGCCATCGCCGCCGATCGCACGAGGTACAGCGCGCACAGCAGGTGCTTGCGCCGGTAGGCGCCCCCGAGCTGCCCGCAGACGAAGGTGCCGACCACGTTGGCCAGCGCGATGACTGCCAGGCCCGTGACGGCCACGTTGGGGTGCACCCCCTTGTCCAGCAGGTAGGCCGGCAGGTGCGCGGCGATGAACGCGAGCTGGAATCCACAGGCCAGGAAGCCCAGGTTGAGCAGCCAGAAGCCGCGGTGGGCGACGGCCTCTGAGATCGCGGCCGACATGGGCAGGGGCCGTGCTGCGTCGCCACCGGGGCCGGCGCCGGGCCGGACGCTGTCGTCGAGCTTCGACGCGAACAGCACCAGCAGGGCGATCAGCGCGCCCAGGGTCACGAGCGCCCGCTCCCAGCCCAGCGCGTCCTGCAGCGCCTGCGTTCCCGGGACGGCGATGAACTGCCCCAGGCCCCCGATGGCGCCGGCCAGCCCGAGCGACCAACCGCGGTCGGCCTGCGTCGACATCCGGCTCAGCGCACCGTAGACCACGCCGAACGCCGTGCACGACAGCGCGAGGCCGATGACCAGGCCGCCGCCCACGAACAGCGCGGCCGGCGTCGTGGCCGTGGACATGAGCAGCAGGCCCAGGCCGTACAGCAACGCGCCGGCGGCCACGATCTTCGCCGAGCCCCACCGGTCGGCCAGCATGCCGGTGAACGGCTGCGCGAGGCCCCACACGAGGTTCTGCAGCGCGAGCGCAAGTGCGAAGGTCTCCCGGGGCCAGCCCCGGCCCATGGTCATCGGCAGCATGAACAGCCCCTGCACGTGCCGGACGCCGAGGGCCAGGCCCATCAGGATGCCGCCGACGACGATGGGGACCAGAAGGGCGCGCCGGCGTTCTTCGCGTGTCGTGGGGGCAGGCATGGATGGCTCCGTGAGGCAGGTCGCGGGCGAGTGCCCGCGCCGCCCACTGTGTGCGCGCCGGCGGGGCCGCGACAAACGATCTTTGGGCCGGGCTGGCATGCGCAGCAGGAATGCCAAGGTCCTTCAACTCTCAAGCCCGCTGGCGCGGTTCGACGGATACTTGGCCGCTGCTGCCGGCATCGACGGCGAAGGCGGCTGGGGAGCATTGCGTGATTTCACACGTCTTCATCGGCACCAATGACTTCGAGCGCGCCCTGCGCTTCTACACGCGGCTGATGGAGGCGCTGGGCATCCAGGCGCGCTTCTGCGAGCGCGAGCGCCCGTGGGCGGGCTGGCAGTCGAGCCCCGATCCGCGGCCGCTCTTCCTCATCGGCACACCCTTCGACGGGCAGCCCCACGAACCCGGCAATGGGCAGATGGTGGCCCTGCTTGCGCCGGACCGGTCCACCGTGGACCGGGCCTGCGCCGTGGCACTGGCGCAGGGCGCCACGTCCGAAGGTGGCCCGGGCCTGCGGCCGGAGTACCACGAGCACTACTACGGCGCGTACCTGCGCGACCCCGACGACAACAAGCTCTGCATCGTCTGCCATCGGGCGCCGGGCTAGGGTTCGCGGTGCGGCGGCTCGCATGCCTGGTGTTCATGCCAGCCTGCACAAGGATCGCTTGAGGCACAGATCGCCGGGGCGTTGAATCCGTGCATGTCATGCCCCGAACCCCCGGCCCGATCGCACCCGTTGCCATGGTGGAACTTGGCGGGCGTCGTCGACGCCGTGCGCATCACGGTGGAGAAGGCGCATCCGTTGCGCTACGTCTGTCCGGTCGACGTCCGGTTGACCTGCCTGTCGGGCACAGCCTGGATCACCACCGAGGCAGACATCCGCGACGTGGTGCTGGAAACCGGCCTGACGCACGACGCGACCCGCGGCGCCCGGCTGTTCATCAACGGTCTGCCCTTCTGCGAACTGCGCATCGCCCCACACCATGACGAAGCTGAAATCACCCACCCCCGTTCGCGCTGACGACGCGCCCCCGCGCGCGCGAGCGTCCAGCTACCCGGAACCGTTCGCCTCGCGCATGCGGGGCCGCACCATCCGCCCGCTGGGCGACCTGTTCGGGTTGAAGAACTTCGGCGTGAACCTGACCACGCTGGCCCCGGGCGCCGTTTCCTCGCTGAGGCACGCGCACAGCCGGCAGGACGAGTTCGTCCACGTCCTCTCCGGCGCCCCGACCCTGGTGACCGACCACGGTGAAACGCCGATGCAGGCGGGCGAGTGCGTCGGCTTCCCCGCCGGCACGGGCGATGCGCACAAGTTCGTCAATCGCACGGGCGAGGACTGTGTGCTGCTCGTCGTCGGCGACCGCAGCGCGGGCGACTCTGCGAGCTATCCGGACGACGACATCGTGGCCGCGGCCAGGCCGGAGGGTGGCTGGCTGTTCACGCACAAGGACGGTACGCCGTACGCGACCTGAGTCCGACCCGAGGTCTGGCGAGACAATGGCGCCCTCGAGTTCAGGACGGTCCATGTCTCAACCCACGATCCGGCCGATCGCGCCCGCCGACCTCGCTGCCTGGCGACCGCTCTGGGATGGCTACAACGCCTTCTACGGCCGCAGCGGCGACACCGCGCTGCCGCAGCACATCACCGAATCCACCTGGCGGCGCTTCCTCGATCCTGCGGAACCCGTTCACGCGCTGGTGGCGGAGCGGCAGGGGCAACTGGTCGGACTGGCGCACTACCTGTTCCATCGAAGCATGACCCGGATCGAGGACGTCTGCTACCTGAGCGACCTCTACACGGTGCCGGAACTGCGTGGTCAGGGGCTGGGGCGCGCGCTCATCGAGGGCGTCTGTGCCGAGGCCCACCGCGCGGGTGTGGTCCGGGTGTACTGGCAGACGCACGAGAGCAATGCCGCCGGCCGGCTGCTGTACGACCAGGTGGCGAAGCACCACGGCTTCATCGTCTACGCCCGCGATGCGTCGTCAGGCTGACGACATCAATCTGGCTGCAAACCAGACGGCGCAAGCCCGCGTCCGTTCGCTCTGGCCGGCTTGCCGGCCAGGACATCTACTTCGGATCCCCGATCATTCGACCTACTGCCAGCCCGGCATCGCCGCCACGCCGACGCCGACCGCGGCGGCCAGCCAGAGCGTCTCGGCGAGCATCAGCAGCAAGGGGCGCCAGCCCGCTTCGGCCAGCGAGCGCAGCGCGGTCTTCAGGCCGAGTGCGGCGATCGCCATCACCAGGCAGGCGCGCGACACGCTCGACAGCACGGGCTCGGCGCTCGACGGCAGCAGGTGCATCGAGTTGAGCAGCACGAGGGCGACGAACACCACCATGAACCAGGGCAGCAGCGCCGGCCGCTCGCCATCGGCCGCCGCTGCCGCGCCCCGGCGCGGGCGCATCACCAGGCCGATGCCTGCCACCACCGCCACCAGCAGGCTCACGCGGAACAGCTTGACGATCACCGCCGTGTCACCTGCCACCGGCCCCAGCAGGTAGGCCGCGCCCATGACCTGCGCCACGTCGTGGATCGACGCGCCGAGGAACAGCCCGGCCTGCGGCGCGCTCCAGTGCAGCAGCGTGGTCCACAGCGGGTAGACCAGCATCGCCAGCGTGGACAGGGTCGAGACGCAGACCACCACCAGCAGCGTGAAGCGGTCCTGCTCGCGGCTGCGCGGCAGCACGGCCGAGATCGCCAGCGCGGCCGACGCGCCGCAGATGGCCGTGGCGCCGCCGGACACCAGCCCCTGCTCGAGCGTGAGGCCGAGGCGGCGGGCGAGTGCCACGCCGACGGCCATGGTGCTCAGCACGGCCGCCACCACCAGCGCGGCGGTCGGCCAGCCCAGGGCCAGCACCTGCTCGGCGGCGATGCGCGCGCCGAGCAGGGCCACGCCCAGGCGCAGCACGAAGCGGCTGCAGAACTCGATGCCCGCGGCGGCCCGCCCTTCCTGGCCGACGCCGTGCAGCGCCATGCCCAGGAGCAGCGCGTACAGCAGCTGCGGGCCGCCATGCACGAGGGCGACGAAGGTGGCGGCCAGGGCGATCACCCCGCACAGCACCGCGCCCGGCAGCAGCTCCTGCGCGAGCGGCAGCGTGCCGGGGCGCGGCGGCGCCGGGGGCAGGGCCGCGGGCGTGTCGGCGCGGCCGCTCACGGCCTACTTCTCGACGAAGGCGCGCTCGATGACGTAGTCGCCGAGCTCACCCTGGCGCGGGCTGATGTGGAAGCCCTTGGCGTCGAGCAGCCGGCAGCAGTCCTTCAGCATGGCCGCGCTGCCGCAGATCATCGCCCGGTCGACCGCCGGGTCGAGCCGCGGCAGGCCGATGTCGTCGCACAGCGAGCCACTGTCGAGCAGATCGGTCAGCCGCCCGCGGTTGCGGAAAGGCTCGCGCGTGACGGTCGGGTAGTAGACCAGCCTGTCACGCGCCCACTCGCCGAGGAACTCGTGCTGCGGCAGCTCGCGCTCGATGAACTCGGCATAGGCGAGCTCGCTGACCTGGCGCACGCCGTGGACCAGCACCACCTTCTCGAAGCGCTCGTAGGTCTCGGGGTCCTGGATGATGCTCATGAACGGCGCCAGGCCGGTGCCGGTGGACAGCAGGTACAGGTGCCGCCCCGGCAGCAGGTCTTCGATCAGCAGGCTGCCGGAGGGCTTGCGCCCGACGATGACTTCGTCGCCGGGCTGCAGGTGCTGCAGCCGCGAGGTCAGCGGCCCGTCCGGCACCTTGATGCTGAAGAACTCGAGGTACTCGGCATGGTTCGCGCTGGCCACGCTGTAGGCGCGCATCAGCGGGCGCCCGTCCGAGGGCAGGCCGAGCATCACGAAGTGGCCGTTGCGAAAGCGCAGCGCCGGGTCGCGCGTGGTGCGGAAGGAGAAGAGTGTGTCGTTCCAGTGGTGAACGTGGAGAACGCGTTCGATGCCGGTGTTGGACATGGTGGATTGATCGAGGGGGTCAGGGGAGGAGGGCGGCGCCGCCGGCCGGCAGCCGATTGCCGAGCTCGCGCAGGTAGGCCCATGGATAGATGCCGCGGCCGTGCCCGTCGCTGAAGACGAGGTTCAGGCCCTGCTCGCCGACCGGGTGGATCCCGGTCAGGCGCAGCGCGGCGGCGACCGCCGGGCGCGGCGCCTGCGTGCGCGCGCGCTGCTCGCAGGCCGCGCAGCGGCAGTGCGCGCGCAGCCAGGCGTGCGGCAGGCGGCTGGTGCCGGCGTCGTCCCAGGTGATCTCCAGCAGGCCCGTGGCCCGGTGATCGCAGATCTCGAGCGGGCGGCCCATCACACCAGCTCCCGGACGCCCGCCGGCCCGACCTCGGCCGCGAAGCCGTCCAGCCCGCCGGCGTCGAGCTCGGTGCCCATCGCCGCCAGGCTCTCCTCGCGGATCAGGTTGCGCAGCTTGTGCAGGATCTGCGTGAACATCACCGACGACATCATCTCGGCCGTGCGCGGCCGCGGCAGCGGGATCTCGACCTCGGCCTTGATGCGGCCGGGGCGCGCGGTCATCACGTAGACGCGGTCGGACAGGAAGATCGCCTCCTCGATGTCGTGCGTGATGAACAGCACCGAGAGCCGGAACTTCTGCCACATGTTGGTGAGGATCTGCTGCATCACCACGCGGGTCTGCGAGTCCAGCGCGCCGAAGGGCTCGTCCATCAGCATCACCTGCGGGCTGGTGGCCAGCGCGCGCACGATGCCCACGCGCTGCTTCATGCCGCCGGAGAGCTGGTCGGGGTAGTGGTTCTCGAAGGCCAGCAGGCCGGCCAGTCCGAGCAGCGTGCGCGCGGAGGTCTCGCGCTTGTTCGGCGGCACGCCCTGCATCTTCAGCCCGAACTCGACGTTCCTGCGCACCGACATCCAGGGGAACAGCGAGTACTGCTGGAACACCACGCCGCGGTCGGAGCCCGGGCCGGTGATCGGCTGCCCGTCGAGCAGCGCCTGGCCGGCGCTCGGCGAGGCGAAGCCGGCCACCACGTTGAGCAGCGTCGACTTGCCGCAGCCCGAGGGGCCGATCAGCGAGACGAACTCGCCCGGCGCCACGCTCAGCGAGACGTCGCTGACTGCCTGCACGCGCTGCAGCGCCGAGCCGAAGCTCATCGACAGGTTGCGGACCTCGATATGGCCCTTGGCGGGCAACTGCGCGCTCATGGGCGGCCTCCGAGCTTGGTGAACTCCAGCCAGGGCAGCATCAGCTTGCCCGCGACGCGGATGGCCCAGCTGCAGGCCAGCCCGAGCACGCCGATGGTGATCATGCCGAGCACGATCTCGGCGTAGGCGATCAGCGAGTACGCCTCCCAGGTGAAGTAGCCGATGCCGAACTGGCCCGAGATCATCTCGGCGGCAATCAGCGACACCCAGGCCACGCCCATGCCGACGGCCAGGCCGGTGAAGATCTGCGGCGCCGCGCCCGGCAGCACCACGTGCCACATCAGCTGCGGTTCGCGTGCGCCGAGGCACTGGCCGGCGCGCAGCAGCACCGCGTCGACCGCCTGCACGCCGCTGACCGTGTTCAGCAGGATCGGGAAGAACGCGCCGATGAAGGTGATGAAGACGATGCTCACCTCGTTGTCGGGCCACAGCATGATCGAGATCGGCACCCAGGCGATTGCCGGGATCGGGCGCAGCGCCTCGATGGCCGGGAACAGCAGCTGCCGCGTCACCTTGTATCGGCCGATCGCCAGGCCGAGCGCGACGCCGAGCACCACCGCGACCGCGAAGCCGATCGCGATGCGGCGCAGGCTCATGCCCACGTTGGTGATGAACTTGGTGGAGTTCATCGCCTCGCCGAGCTTGCCGGCCACCTCCAGCGGCGTGGGCAGGTTGGTGAAGCGGATGTAGAAGTCCCAGCCGTGGGTGGTGGCGAAGTGCCAGAAGAGCAGCATCAGCCCCAGCGACAGGCTGCCGAGCGCGAAGCCCGTGGCCTGCGCGCGCAGCCACAGCAGCGCGCGCATCCAGCGCGGTGCGCGCGGCGGCGCCGCGGCGATGGCGGCTGCCGGTGGCGCGGCGCCGTCGACCAGCTGGATGGCGGGCAGCAACACCGGGGCCGGCGCCGGAGCGTCGTCGGGCAGGGCCCGCAGCGGAATGGTGGACATGCGGCGGCCTCCGGTGGCGTCGATCAGAAGGGGGCGGCGGCCAGCGCCAGCGCGTCGTCGTAGCTGGCCAGCCTGCCGCCGATGCTCGCGGCGTGCGCCTGGGCGTCCTTCTTCAACAGGAACGGCACGATCATTGGCTTCTTCGCGTCACTCGGATTGACCGCATAGAAGGCCTTGTCGGCGAACAC
>NZ_CALRZC010000095.1:0-28633 GCF_943372545.1 Variovorax sp. YR752
GAGCAGGTAGCCCTGCCCGTTCGCCTGGTGCGACGGATGGCCGCGGCGCATGTCGGTGGCCGGGTAGATCAGGAGCTGGAACACGATCGGCAGGTCACCCGCATCGCGCGCCGCGATCGACGCCACGGCCGCGAGGTTGCCGCCCGCGCTGTCGCCGCCCACCGCGAGGCGGCTCGCATCGAGCCCCAGCGCGGCGGCCTCGCGGCGCACCCAGCGGGTGGCGGCGAGCACGTCGTCCACGGCGGTGGGAAAGCGGTGCTCCGGGCCCATGCGGTAGTCGACCGCGACCACCGCGCAGCCTGCGCCGTTGGCCAGCTCGCGGCACAGCACGTCGTGCGTGTCGAGGTCGCCGATGACCCAGCCGCCCCCGTGGTAGTAGACGAGCACGGGCAGCGGACCCGCACTTGCGTTTGCGCCGAGTGGCTTGTACAGCCGCACCGGAATGGTGCCGTGCGGCCCGTCGGCGGCGAGCTCGCGCACTTCGGCGACCTCGGCCGGCAGCGGCTGCGTGGCCGTGCGGCGCTCGCGATAGAAGGCCCGCGCATCGGCGGGCGACAGCGTGTGGGTCGGCGGAATGCCGCGCGCTTCGATGAAATCCAGCAAGGCGCGCGCCTGGGGATGCAGCATGGTGTCTCCGGTGAATCGAACGGAGCGCTCAGTGTGGAGGGCGGGGTGCCTGCGGGGTATCCGCATGCACCCGCACCCGACCGGCGTCCTGGCGACAAGACCTGCACCATGCCCGCACCGCTGCGGGGTCGCTTGCGAAAACTGGCTACCGGGGCCCGGCTCGCGGGTTCACCCGGAGGGTTGGGTCGCTCAGGCCGTGCGCGGCTTCACGCGCGAGGCGGCTTCCTTGGCGAGCTTGCGGGCCGTGTCGGTGTCGGCCGCGTGCACCAGCGCCACGCCCATGCGGCGTTTGACGAAGCTCTCGGGCTTGCCGAACAGGCGGATGTCGCTGCCCGGCACCTGCAGCGCCTCGGCCACGCCGTCGAAGGCGATGCCGGTGGCATCGACGCCGCCGTAGATCACGGCGCTGGCGCCCGGGCTCTTGAGCGAGGTGTCGACCGGCAGGCCGAGGATGGCGCGCGCATGCAGCTCGAACTCGTTCTGCCATTGCGTGGCCATGGTGACCATGCCGGTGTCGTGCGGGCGCGGGCTGACCTCGCTGAACCAGACCTCGTCGCCCTTCACGAACAGCTCGACGCCGAACAGGCCCTGGCCGCCGAGGTCGGCCGTGACGGCCTGCGCGATCTGCTGCGCCTTCTGCAGCGCGGCCGGCGCCATGGGGTGCGGCTGCCAGCTTTCGACGTAGTCGCCGCTCACCTGCACGTGGCCGATGGGGTCGCAGAACTTCGTTTCGACGGTGCCCGCCGCATCTTTGGCGCGCACGGTGAGCAGCGTGATCTCGTAGTCGAAGTCGATGAAGCCCTCGACGATGACGCGGCCATGGCTCACGCGGCCGCCGGCCATGGCGTAGTCCCAGGCCTTCTGCACGTCGGCCGGGCCGTCGATCTTGCTCTGGCCCTTGCCGGAGCTGCTCATCACGGGCTTGACGATGCAGGGGTAGCCAATTCCTTTTCCATCCGCGGCATCGATGGCGGCCTGCAGCTCGGCCAGCGAATCGCAGAACTTGTAGGGGCTGGTCGGCACGCCCAGCGTCTCGGCGGCCAGGCGGCGGATGCCTTCGCGGTCCATCGTGAGGCGGGCGGCGCGGGCCGTGGGAATCACGCGCACCACGCCGGCGTCTTCGAGCGCCTGGAGCGTCTGCGTGGCGATGGCCTCGATCTCGGGCACGACGAGCGTGGGCTTCTCGGCCTCGATCAGCGCTTTCAGCTGTTCAGGGTCGCTCATGGTGATGGTGCGGGCATGGTGCGCCACCTGCTGGCCGGGCGCGTTCTCGTAGCGGTCGACGGCGATGGTCTCGACGCCCAGGCGCTGCAAGGCGATCAGCACCTCCTTGCCGAGCTCGCCGGAGCCGAGCAGCATCACGCGGGTGGCGGAAGGGGACAGGGGGGTGCCGAGGGTGGTCATGCGAGGGCTCGAAAAAATAGGGTTGAAAACAATCGCAGCACTGTAAGCCACCCCGGGGCAGTGTCGCCCACGGGAACGGCGGGCCCACCGGGCTGCTTCACAATGGCCGCCATTGCGCGACGGCGGCCCCGCGCCCGCCCTCGCCTGCGCTTTTCTTTTTTTGTTTCAAGGAGCATTTTTCATGACGATTCAAACTGTGGGCATCATCGGCGCCGGCACCATGGGCAACGGCATCGCCCAGGCCTGCGCGGTGTCGGGTGTCAACGTGGTGATGATCGACGTGGCCCAGGCCGCCGTCGACAAGGGCATCGCCACCATCTCGGGCAGCCTCGACCGCCTGATCAAGAAGGAAAAGCTCACGGCCGAGCAGAAGGCCGCCGCGCTGGCGCTGGTCAAGGGCTCGACCGACTACAACGACCTGAAGGGCGCGCAGCTCGTCATCGAGGCCGCCACCGAGAACCACGCGCTCAAGCTCAAGATCCTCAAGCAGGTGGACGATCTGGTCGGCCCCGAGGTGATCATTGCGTCGAACACCTCGTCGATCTCGATCACGCAGCTGGCCGCCGCCACCTCGCGCGCCGACCGCTTCATCGGCATGCACTTCTTCAACCCCGTGCCGATGATGGCGCTGGTGGAGCTGATCCGCGGCTACCTCACGAGCGACGCCACGCACGACGCCGTGAAGGCGCTGGCCGAGAAGCTGGGCAAGTCGCCCATCACGGTGAAGAACGCGCCGGGCTTCGTGGTCAACCGCATCCTGGTGCCGATGATCAACGAGGCCTTCTTCGTGCTCGCCGAAGGCCTGGCCACCGCCGAAGACATCGATGCCGGCATGAAGCTGGGCTGCAACCAGCCCATCGGCCCGCTGGCACTGGCCGACATGATCGGCCTCGATGTGTGCCTGGCCGTGATGGAGGTGTACCTCGAGCAGTTCGGCGATTCCAAGTACCGCCCCTGCCCGCTGCTGAAGGAAATGGTCGCCGCCGGCCAGCTGGGCCGTAAAACGGGCCGCGGCGTGTACACGTACTGATCCGCAGCGCCACGACGACAACAACAAGGAGACAAGACCGATGACTGCGACCCCCACCACCCCGCCCGCCGAAGGCTGCATCGACACGCAGGTGCTCGACCACGTGCTGCTGATCGGCATCAACCGCCCCGCCAAGCGCAACGGCTGGACGCCGCCGATGTTCAAGCAGCTGGCCGAGGCCTACACGCGGCTGGACGACGACCCGAGCCTGCACGTGGGCGTGCTGCATGCCTTCGGTGACCACTTCACGGCGGGCCTGGACCTGCCGGCGGTCACCGAGTACATGAAGCGCGGCGAGAAGGCGATTCCGGCCGGGCTGGTGGAGCCGCACGACTTCGGCCTGGAGGGCTACCGCCGCCGCACCAAGCCGATGGTGGCCGCCGTGAAGGGCATCTGCTTCACGGTGGGCATCGAGCTGATGCTGGGCGCCGACATCGTGGTGGCGGCCGACAACTGCCGCTTCTCGCAGATGGAAGTGCAGCGCGGCATCATGGCCACGGGCGGCGCCACGCTGCGCATGGCCGAGCGCGCGGGGCTGGGCAACGCGATGCTGCACCTGCTCACGGCCGACGAGTTCGACAGCGCCGAGGCCTATCGCCTGAACTTCGTGCAGAAGGTGGTGCCGGCCGGGCAGGAACTCGACGCGGCGCTGCAGATCGCGCAGCGCATCGCGGCCCAGGCGCCGCTGGCCGTGCAGGCCACGCGGCTCAACGTGCTCAAGGCGATCGAACACGGGCCGCTGGCGGCCGTGGCGGAATTCATCGAGACGCAGAAACGCCTGTCGAACAGCGAGGACGCGGCCGAGGGCGTGCGCTCGTTCATCGAGCGCCGGCCTGCGCGTTTCAGCGGCCGCTGAAGCCGTTGCTGCCGTTGTTGATGCCTGTTCCTTTTCTGTCGTCCACTGGAGCCCGTTGCATGCCCTCTTCTTCGTCGTTTTTCTTCTTTCAACGCACGGCGCTGGCCGCCGCCTTCGCCCTTCTTGCCGTGAACACCAGCCACGCCCAGACCCCGTCTCCGCCCGCGCTGCCCGATCCCGCCGCCACCTCGGTGGAGGCGATGGGCTGGATGCAGGGCTTTCCGCCACCGCCCGACAAGCAGATCACCTTCGACAACCCGGTCGGCGGCGTGTACCCGCGCATCCGCTGGAGCTTCTCGCACGTGCGCGAGACGGTGCCCACGGCCAACGTGTGGCGCGGCCCCGGTGCCGCCAGCCCGCTGCCGGCGGCCACGCCACGCTTCGACATCGAGGCCGTGCGCTTCCAGCCCATGGGCGGCGGCGAGACGCAGACCTTCGGCCAGATGGTCACGCGCACCTACACCGACGGCATCCTGGTGCTGCACCGCGGCCAGGTGGTCTACGAGAAGTACTACGGCGCGCTCACGCCCGAGCGGCCGCACCTGGCGATGTCGGTCACCAAGTCCTTCGTGGGCACGCTGGCGGCCATCCTTGCGCAGGAGGGCACGATCGACCCGTCGGCGCCGGTCACCAAGTACCTGCCCGAGCTCAAGGACACGGCCTACGGCGACGCCACGGTGCGCCAGGTGATGGACATGACCATCGGCGTGCGCTACTCCGAGAACTACGCCGACCCGAAGGCCGAGGTCTGGGACTATGCGCGCGCCGGCGGCATGCTGACGCAGGGCGCCAACTACACGGGCCCGAAGTCGTTCTACGAGTTCCTGGTCACGCTCAAGAAGGAAGGCACGCACGGCGACGCCTTTGCCTACAAGACGGTCAACGCCGAGGTGCTGGCCTGGGTGGTGCGCCGTGCGTCCAACCGCTCGCTGGCCGACCTGCTGAGCGAAAAAATCTGGCGCCGCATCGGCGCCGAGCAGGACGCGTATTTCATGGTCGACCGCATCGGCACCGAGTCGGGCGGCGGCGGCCTGAACACCGTGCTGCGCGACATCGCACGCTTCGGCGAGACGCTGCGCAACGGCGGTCGTGCGCCCAACGGGCAACAGGCCATTGCGAAGGCGGTGGTCGACGACATCCAGCGCGGCGCCGACCCGGCGAAGTTCGCGAAGGCCGGCTACGCGCTGCTGCCGGGCTGGAGCTACCGGAACATGTGGTGGGTCTCGCACAACCCGCACGGCGCGTACATGGCGCGTGGCATCCACGGCCAGAGCATCTACGTCGATCCGAAGGCCGAGATGGTGATCGTGCGCTACGCCGCGCACCCGATCGCCGCGAACGGAGGCAACGACCCGCTGACCCTGCCCGCCTTCCAGGCCATGGGCGAGGCGTTGATGAAGCCCTGAGGCTCAGCCGGCGCGCTGCTTCGCGATGACGAGCAGGCCGTCCATGATCAGGCTCTCGACCAGTTCGAAGTCGCCGTTCATGGCGGGCGCCATCTTCCAGCCCGCGCCGCCGGTCATGAAGCAGGCCGGCTCGGCGCCGCAGTGCGAGCGCACGTGCTGCACCATGCGCTCCACCGCGCCCGCGATGGCGTAGGTGCCGCCGCTGGTCAGTGCGTCGCTGGTGTTGGTGGGAAATTCGCGCACCTCGCCGGTGGGCACGTGCAGGCCCGCCGTGCCCGATTCGAGCGCGCGCAGCATGATGCCGTGGCCCGGCAGGATGAGGCCGCCCAGAAACTTGCCGCTGGCATCGATCGCCTCGACCGTGACGGCCGTGCCGATCAGCACCACCACCATCGGCCGCTCGGGCCCTTGCGTCAGCATGCGGTGGCGCGCGCCGATCATCGCCACGAAGCGGTCGGCGCCCAGCCGTGTCGGGTGGTCGTAGCCGTTGACGATGCCGGCTTCGCCCGCGCTCGACACCACCCAGCGCGGCGTGCAGTCGAAGCGCTCGGTGATCTGCTCTTCGGCGCGCCGCCGCAGCGTGTCGCCGGCCACCACGCAGCCCAGCATGGAGCCGGGCGCGGGCAACTCGGCCCAGGGGCCGTCGGCCAGGCGTTCGATGTGGTCGAGAAACTCGGCACCATGGGCCTGCAGTGCCGCTCCGGGGAAGGCCCCCTCGTAAAGCGCCCACTTGAGCCGGGTGTTGCCGATGTCGATGGCGAGGAAGGGGGAAGACATGCGCGCGATTATTGCGACTTTGTTGTTATTCCTGCTGGCGCCTCTTTGACAGTCGCGGTGTGGGCCTACGTGGACGCGGTCGGTTCGGCCGCTACATTCGCCTTTTCCATCCACCACGGCACAAGGAGAACACCATGGGATTGCTCAGCTTCATCAAGGAGGCCGGTGAAAAACTGTTCGGCGGTTCGTCGGCCGAAGCGGCCACACCCGATGCGAACACGGCAGCCGCCGCGGCCATCAAGACCTACATCGAGACGCAGAACCTCGGCCTCACCGCCTTCGAGGTGACCTACGTTGCAAGCAGCGGCGTGGTCACCCTCGCCGGCCAGGCGCCCTCGCAGGAAGCCAGCGAAAAAGCCTCGCTGGCCGCGGGCAACGTGGCCAACGTGACGAGCGTGGACAACAACCTCGTCGCACCGCCCGCACCGCCCGCCCAGTACCACGACGTGGTGCGCGGCGACACGCTCTCGGCCATCTCGAAGAAGTACTACGGCGACGCCAACAAGTACAACGCGATCTTCGAGGCGAACAAGCCGATGCTGTCGCACCCCGACAAGATCTATCCGGGGCAGAAGCTGCGCATCCCGGCGCTCTGATCGCGACCGGAGCAAGCCTGGCGCGCCTGCGCGTCGCTAGGCTCCGTTGTGCCGCCAGGCCCCTGGCGACACGCCGTACTCCCGCTTGAACGCGCGGTTGAAAGCGGCTTCCGATTCGTAGCCGACGCCTTCGGCAATGCGCGCCAGGTTGCCCTGGTCCTTGCGCAGCATGCCGGCGGCCAGGATCATCCGCCAGCGCGCCAGGTAGTGCATGGGCGGCGCACCCACCAGTTCGGTGAAGCGGTCTGCCAGCACGCTGCGCGAGGTGTGGATTTCCTGCGCCAGTGCATCGACCGTCCAGTTGCGCGCGGGCTCGGCGTGCATCAGCGCCAGGCAGCGACTCACGTGGGGGTCGCGCAGGCCCGCCAGCCAGCCGGGGTTGTTGGCGGGCATGGATTCGATGTAGCCGCGCAGCACTTCGGTGAACAGCACCTCCGCCACCTTGGCGGCGACCATCTCCGAGCCGGGCGTGTGCAACGGCGCATCACCCAACACGAAGTCGACCGACTGCTCGATCCACGGGCCCGCCGGCCTGCTGCGCAGCGGCGTGGTGAACAGACGCGGAATGTTCGCCATGACGGGATGGGGCGCGTCGCCTTCGTACGCGAACCAGCTGCAGACCAGCACCGTGCGATCGCCCTGGCCGCCGTAGCGGATGCGCTCCAGCTCGGGCGCCCTCGGACTCACCACATGCGACATGTCCACGGCCGCATGGTGCAGGCCGCTGCCCAGCACATGCGCGTCGCCGTGCGGCACGGCGATCACTTCGCCGGCGTGCGCGTGGATCGGCGCCTCACCGTCGACCTCGGCCCAGCATTCGCCTTGCAGCACCAGGTGGCAGATGGCCAGCCGCTGCGCGCCGGGCCTGAGCAGCTGCGCGATGTGCGCGCCCTTGGGTACCTTGAAGCACCAGGGTGCATACATGTCCCCGTTCAGGAACAGCGCGCCCTCCAGGCGGATGGTCCGCAGCACGTCCGACAAGACATCCATGGTCACCTCCCGGCAAGCGAGGGCGGGGTTTCGGTCAACAAGTCCGGCGAGGCGGGCAATGCAGAACGGCTGCGCGTTGGCACCATAGGCACTGGTCGCCTTCGACCGATTCTAGACAGAGGAGTACGTCATGCCCAAGTTCGTTATCGAGCGAGACATCGCCGGCGCCGGCAAGTTCACCCCGGCGGACCTGAAAGCCATCTCGCAAAAATCCTGCGGCGTGCTCAACAGCATGGGCACCGACATCCAGTGGATCCACAGCTACGTGACCGACGACCGGATCTACTGCGTCTACCAGGCGACCGATGAGGCCCTGGTGCGCCGGCACGCGGAGCTCGGTGGCTTTCCGGCCAACCGTGTGGACCGGGTGTACAGCGTGATCGACCCGGCCACGTCCGAGTGAGGCGAGCGGCGCTCTCTAGTTCTGGCGCCAGGGCAGCCCGCGCTTGCGCCAGCCGCCGATCAACCCGCGGTGCCCGCTCTCGTCCGGGTTGCCCTCGAAGCCTTCGAGGATGTTGTAGGCCTGCGCGCCCAGTTCGGTGGCCCGCTTCGCCGCGGCGATCGAGCGCACACCGCTGCGGCACAGCAGCACCAGCTTCTTCCCGCCCTCTGCAGCGGCGCGCACGCCGTCGTCGAACGCCGGGTTGATCGCCATGCCCGGCCATTGCTTCCACGCCAGCGGCACGGCGCCGGGCACATAGCCGACCCATTCGCGCTCGGCATCGGTGCGCACGTCCACCAGCACGGCCTCGCCGCTGCTCACCCACTGCGCCGCTTGTTCGGGCGTCACGTCGCCGGCGTAGCCTTTTTCTCCAACGGGTTCACTCATGTTCGCGTTTTCTTTCCAATTTCTAGGGTTAGCCCGAAGCCTTTGGCGGTTCGGGGCGATCGATCTGCACGCCAGATGATGGAATTTTTCACCGGTTCGTGAAAACCCTGTTTGTCACAAGGTGTGGCGCGCCAAAGATGGGGGTCGCGGCCTGTCGAAACCATAACTTGAAGACGACGGCCTGGGTGTTCCGGTCAGAGAACTTATGGAGAGAGACACATGACAGACAGCAAATCGCCCCGCCGTCGCAGCCTTCTCAAAGGCGCGGCAGTGGCTGCAGGCGCCATGTCCGCGCCGATGGTCAGCATGGCCCAAACCACGTCGCTGCGTTTCCAGAGCACCTGGCCGGCGAAGGACATCTTCCACGAGTACGCACAGGACTTCGCCAAGAAGGTGAACGACATGGCGGGCAACCGCCTCAAGATCGAAGTGCTGCCCGCCGGCTCGGTGGTGCCCGCCTTCCAGCTGCTCGACGCGGTGGCCAAGGGCACGCTCGACGGCGGCCACGGCGTGGTCGCGTACTGGTACGGCAAGAACTCCGCGCTCGCGCTGTGGGGTTCGGGCCCGGGCTTCGGCATGGACGCCAACATGGTCCTGGCCTGGCACAACTACGGCGGCGGCAAGGCGCTGATCGACGAGATCTACAAGAGCCTGAACCTGGACGTGGCGTCCTACCTGTACGGCCCCATGCCCACGCAGCCGCTGGGCTGGTTCAAGAAGCCGGTGGCCAAGGTCGAGGACATGAAGGGCCTGAAGTTCCGCACCGTGGGCCTGGCGGTGGACGTGTTCACCGACATGGGCACGGCCGTGAACCCGCTGCCCGGCGGCGAGATCGTGCCGGCGCTGGACCGCGGCCTGATCGATGCGGCCGAGTTCAACAACGCCTCGAGCGACCGCGTGCTGGGCTTCCCCGACGTGGCGAAGAACTGCATGCTGCAGAGCTTTCACCAGTCGGGCGAGCAGTTCGAAATCCTGTTCAACAAGGCCAAGCTCACGGCGCTGCCGACCGAGCTCAAGTCGATCATCGACTACGCGGTGCAGGCCGCGAGCGCCGACATGAGCTGGAAGGCGATCCAGCGCAACTCGCAGGACTACATCGAGCTCAAGAAGGCCGGCATCAAGTTCTACAAGACGCCCGACGCCATCCTGCGCGCGCAGCTGGCCTCGTGGGACAAGACGGTGGCCAAGAAGTCGGCCGAGAACCCGATGTTCAAGAAGGTGCTCGACTCGCAGAAGGCCTTTGCCGAGCGCGCGGGCCAATGGCAGAACGACTACACGGTCGATTTCAAGATGGCCTACAACCACTACTTCGGCGCCAAGGCCAAGAAGGCCTGAGGCCATCCGCCGACTCGAGGGCACCCGCGCGGTGCCCTCCTTGCTTGCCTGTCCGCGCGGCACCGCCCGCAGCGAGGAGCCCCTTTCGATGCAATCTTTCCTGTTGGCCGTCGACCGGTTCTCGACCTGGATCGGCAAGACGTTCTCGTGGTGCGCGCTGCTGCTCACGCTGCTCATCAGCTGGGAGGTGTTCTCGCGCTATGCGCTGAACCGCCCGCACGCCTGGGTGCTCGACGCCCAGATCATGTTGTATGGCGCCATGTTCATGACCGCCGGCGCCTACACGCTCTCCAAGAACGGCCATGTGCGCGGTGACGTGCTCTACGGCTTCTTCCGTCCCCGCACGCAGGCGCTGGTCGACCTGGTGCTCTACTTTCTGTTCTTCCTGCCCGGCATCATCGCGCTGACCTGGGCCGGCTGGGTCTATGCGGGCGAGTCGCTCGCCATCCGCGAGCAGACCTTCTCGGCCGAGCCGCTGCCGCTGTATCCGTTCAAGTACATCATTCCGCTGGCCGGCTTCACGCTGCTGCTGCAGGGCGTGGTCGAGATCATCCGCTGCGTGCAGTGCATCCGCACCGGCGCCTGGCCGTCGCGCGAGCAGGACGTCGAGGAAGTCGACGTCGAGAAGCTCAAGGAGATGGTGCACGTGAAGGACGAAGACATCGCCGCGCTCGACCGCGTGGTGGTGGCCAAGGAGGCCGCGCGATGAACATCCGCCGCGAACTCTGGTTCGGCCTGTCGTTCATGGCCGTCATCGTCGTCGCCGCGGCAGCCATGCTGCTGAGCGCCGACACCATCACCAACGGCCACCTGGGCCTGTTGATGCTCTCGCTCGTCGTGGTGGCGATCATGCTGGGCTTTCCCACGGCGTTCACGCTGATGGGCATGGGCATGCTCTTCACCTGGCTGGCCTACGACCGCGACTGGCACCGCACGCTCGACCTGATGGTGCAGTCGGCCTACAAGACCATGGCCAACGACGTGCTGATCGCCGTGCCGCTGTTCGTCTTCATGGGCTACCTGGTGGAGCGCGCCAACCTCATCGAGTCGCTCTTCAAGAGCCTGCACCTGGCGCTCGCGCGGCTGCCGGGCGCGCTGGCCGTGGCGACGCTGGTCACCTGCACCATCTTCGCCACCGCGACCGGCATCGTCGGCGCGGTGGTCACGCTGATGGGCCTGCTGGCGCTGCCGGCCATGCTGCGCGCGGGCTACAGCGTGCCGCTGGCCGCGGGCGCGATCACGGCGGGCGGCTGCCTGGGCATCCTGATTCCACCGTCGGTGCTGCTGATCGTGTACGGCGCGACGGCGGGCGTGTCGGTGGTGCAGCTGTATGCAGGCGCCTTCTTTCCGGGGCTGATGCTCGCGTCGCTGTACGTGGTGTACGTGATCATCATCGCGTGGCTGAAGCCGCAGTGGGCACCGCCGCTGTCGCAGGCCGAGCGCGTGGTGCCGCTGCCGCCGCTGTCGCAGCGGCTGGCCGACAGCCCCGCCGCGCACGCGGTGGTCGGGCTGCTGAAAGGCCGCCGCAACGCCGACGTGCCGTTCTCGCATGTGCTGAAGCAACTGGGCATCGTCGTGATGCCCGGCGTGCTCTTCCTGTTGGCCGCGGGCCTGAGCTACCAGTCGGTGACGACGGTGGAAGCGCAGGCGCGCTACGAGATCCAGGAGATCGGCGCGGCCGGAGCGGCCAGCGGCGAGAGCAGCGCGGGCGGCTTGCAGGAGCCCCCGTCGAACGACAGCCTGAAGGAACCGCCTCCCGAAGGCGGGCTGCAAGAGCCGCCGTCGGAAGAGACGGCCGCGTCTTCTGGCCCGCTGGCGGAACCGCCCGGTGCCGCTGCCGAAGCCGCCGCACCGGCAGCCGCTGTCGCGGAACCGCCGGCCGCCGCATCGTCGGCCCCGGCCGAAGGCGCCACGGCGCGCCCCGCGCCGACCTGGTGGTGGGTCACCTTCGCCGTCTTCGGTGCGATGGTCACGCTGTTCTACCTGTTCCTGAGTTTCGCGCGGCTCGAGATCTTCAAGATGCTGCTGGCCTCGTTCTTCCCGCTCGTGCTGCTGATCCTCTCGGTGCTGGGCTCGATCGTGCTGGGCCTGGCCACGCCGACCGAGGCCGCCGCCATGGGCGCGCTGGGCGGCATGCTGCTGGCCGCGGCCTACCGGCGGCTCAACCTCACGGTGCTGAAGGAATCGGTCTTCCTCACGGCCAAGACCTCGGCGATGGTGTGCTGGCTGTTCGTCGGCTCGGCCATCTTCTCGGCGGCGTTCGCGCTGCTGGGCGGCCAGGCGCTGGTGGAACAGTGGGTGCTGAGCATGAACCTCACGAAGGTTCAGTTCCTGATCCTGAGCCAGGTCATCATCTTCCTGCTGGGCTGGCCGCTGGAGTGGACCGAGATCATCGTGATCTTCATGCCCATCTTCATCCCGCTGCTGGACAACTTCGGTGTCGATCCGCTGTTCTTCGGGCTGCTGGTGGCGCTGAACCTGCAGACGGCATTCCTGTCGCCGCCGGTGGCGATGGCGGCCTTCTACCTGAAGGGCGTGAGCCCGTCGCACGTCACGCTGAACCAGATCTTCCTGGGCATGCTGCCGTTCATGGGCATCCAGGTGCTGGCGATCGTGCTGCTGTACATCTGGCCGCAGATCGGGCTGTGGCTGCCGCAGCTGCTGTACAAGTAAGCGGACGCCGCCCGGCGCTGCTCAGCGGCGGCGCTCGATCACTTCGAACAGGCCCATGCCCAACAGCATGGCGCCCACGAAGACCAGCGCCTTGACCTCGCCCGAGCCGAGCGAGACCAGCGCGGGCCCGGGGCAGAAGCCCGCGATGCCCCAGCCGACGCCGAACAGCAGGCTGCCGCCGACCAGGCGGCGGTCGATGTGGCGCAGGCTGGGCAGCGTGATCGGCCCGCCGAGCAGCGAGTCCTTGCGCCGGCCCGCCAGCAGGAAGCCGATGGTGCTCACCGCCACCGCGCCGGCCATCACGAAGGCGAGCGACGGGTCCCAGGCCCCGCCCAGGTCAAGAAAGCCCAGGATCTTGGCCGGATTGGCCATGCCGGAGACGATGAGGCCGAGCCCGAAGACAAGGCCGGCGAGCAAAGAAGCAATGGCGGTCCACATGGCAGTCTCCCGGTTCACAGATTCAACAGGTGGCGCACCACGAACACCGTGGCGAACCCCGCGGCCATGAACGCCAGCGTGGCGACCAGCGAGCGCGGCGACCGCCGCGCCAACCCGCACACGCCGTGACCGCTGGTGCAGCCCGCGCCATAGCGCGTGCCCACGCCCACCAGCAGCCCGGCCAGCGCGAGCGTGCCGTAGCCCGCGTCGATCTGTACCGCGGGCAGCGCGGTGAACAACCCGTACACGAGCGGCGCGCCGACCAGCCCGAGCACGAAGGCCGCGCGCCAGGTCACGTCGCCCTTCATGGGCCGCAGCAAGCCGCCCAGCACACCACTGACGCCAGCGATGCGCCCATTGAGCAGCACGAACATCGCCGCGGAAAGTCCGATGAGCACGCCGCCGGCCAGTGCGGCCCAGGGCGTGAAATGAGGCCAGTCGATGGTGGGCATCTTCAGTTCTCCTTAGGACAGTAGAGGCGGTACAGGACCGCGAGGATCTCGAGCAGCGCGGAGTCGGCCACGCTGTAGTGGATGTTCTTGCCTTCGCGGCGCGTGGTCACCACGCCCTCGGTGCGCAGCACCGACAGTTGCTGCGACAAGGTGGGCTGGCGGATGCCCAGCGCGCTTTCGAGATCGCTCACGCACATCTCGCCCTGCGAGAGCTGGCACAGCAGCAGCAGCCGGTCTTCATTGGCCAGCAGCTTGAGCACGGCGACCGCCTGGCCGGCCGCGCCTCTCAACTGCGCGGGATCGATGACGAGAGTGGAAGCCTTCATGGGGAGATTGTCAGTTCGTGAATTTATATTCTATCAATTCATATAATATTGATCGCTTGAATGAGCCTCAGACCTCGTTCGCGAAAGGAATGTCCATGACCACGCCCCGCGCCACCACCCAGGCGTTCTTCGATCCTGCAACGGGCACGGTGTCCTACGTGGTGTGGGACCGCGCCACGAAACGCGCCGCCGTCATCGACCCGGTGCTCGACTACGACTTCCGCTCCGGCCACACCGACACCGTTTCGGCCGATCGCCTGCTGGCGTACCTGCGCGCGCAGGCCTTGCAGGTCGACTGGATTCTGGAGACCCACGCGCACGCCGACCACCTCTCGGGCGCGCGCCATGTGCAGTCGCAGGCCGGCGGGCGCATCGCCATCGGCGAGCACATCCGCACGGTGCAAGCCACCTTCCGCCACCTCTACAACCTGGAGCGCGACTTCCTGCCCGACGGCAGCCAGTTCGACCACCTCTTCAAGGATGGAGAAAGCTTTCGCATCGGCGAGATCGAGGCGCAGGCCCTGCGCGTGCCCGGCCACACGCCGGCCGACATGGCGTACCTCGTCGACGACGCGGTCTTCGTCGGCGACACGCTCTTCATGCCCGACCTGGGCAGCGCGCGCGCCGACTTTCCGGGCGGCGACGCGCGCGAGCTCTACCGTTCGATGCGCCGGCTGCTCACGCTGCCGCCCGAGACCACCGTGTACGTCTGCCACGACTACCCGCCCGCCACGCGCGAGCCCCGCTGGCAGAGCACCGTGGCGCAGCAGCGCGCCCACAACATCCACGTGCGCGACGGCATCGGCGAAGACGAATTCGTGCGCATGCGCACCGCGCGCGACGCCACGCTCGAAGTGCCGACGCTGATCCTGCCGTCGATGCAGGTCAACGTGCGCGGCGGCCGGTTGCCGCCGCCCGACGACAACGGCGTGGCCTACCTGCGCATTCCCTTGAACACCCTGCCAGGCCATCGCGGCCCCGCCACGACGGCCTGAAGGCGCTGCTGACTAGCTAGCGCCGCCGCTCCACATACGGCCGCGCCTGCAGCAGCACGATCTTGTCGCCCACCGTCGCCCACTCGATGTCCTGATCGACCGCGTTGAAGGTGCGCTTCACCGCCGCGCCCACGTTCGCGAGTCGCACCACCAGTTCGTCGGTCAGCACGTGGCGGCCCAGTTCCACCGGCACTTCCTTCACGCCGCCGTCCTTGTCCAGCTGCAGCGCCGTCTCTTCGGCCGAGCGGCTCAGCACCTGGATGGCCTTCGACCAGCTCGAATACATCACCTGCTCCGCCACGCGCTTGCCCTCGACCACGCGGATGCCGATGCCGCGCTTGGCCGAGATGTAGGTGACGTGCGGGTGGCCGGCGTCGAAGGGGTCGCGCGTGATCATCACGCCGGCATTGGTCGAGTCGATGGCGGTCTGCACGAACACGCCCATCAGCACCGACTCGGCACCAAAGCCCGCGGCGCTGCGCGCCTCCCAGGCCTCGGGGTTGAACACCGAGGCCCAGACCTTCTTCACCGCGAGCTCGAGCGCGTCGCCGGTCTTGACGTTGGGCACCGTCGTGTAGAGTCCCGCGCCGCTGAAGCCCGGCAGGTCTTCCGAGTTGGACGAGCTGCGCACGAACACGCCGCCGCCGCCCAGCTGCGATTGCCACGTGGCACGCCATGCTGCCGCTGTGGCGGGCTCGACGGGCCATTGCACGATCTCGTCGCGCAGTTGCGCCAACGCTTTCTGCCGCACCTGCGGATCGCCCGCGAAGCCGGGTTGCTGCTGCATGCGCGCGATGCGCTCGGCCAACCCGTTCGACCGCATGAAGCGGTCGTAATGCGCAAACGGAATGCAGAAGCCGTCGGGCACGGTGGTCGAGGGAATGCGCGCGGCGAGCACGGCGCCGAGGTTGGCCGCCTTCGAGCCGCATTGCACGCTGTTCCGCGCGCGCAGCGAGGCCAAGGGCAGCAGGCGCGTCTCGCGCAGGTCGGGCGTCGCGGCCTTGCTACCGGGCAACGCGCCGGTGGCGGCGGCACGCACCGCGCGCGGCGGCAGCGCGGCGATTTCTTCCGCCGTGAGGCGGCGCAGCTGGTAGCCCGAGGCCGCCACCTTCAGCGCCACCCACTGGCCCGCATGCGCCTTCAACACCGTGGCGGCATCGCGCACATAGGCGTTCGGAATGCCCCAGCCCTTGGCCAGCAGGTTGACGTGCGACAGCGCCGTGGACGGCCGCTCGGTCAGCACGCCGGCCACCGGCGGCAGGTTGATCGGCACCTCGCGCAGCACGGCGATGTCGTCGGGCAACAGCGCGTTCATGCCCGAGGCGTCGTTCACGATGCGCACGCGGCCCGTGGCGGTGCCGAGGTTCATCGGCAGGAAGGGCTGCTCGCGGATCAGCGCCTCCTGGCTCACGAAGTCGATGCCGGCCTCCTTCGCAATGCGTTCGTGCAGCGTCGAGTTGGTCTTGAACTTCACCGGCGCGAAGAAGCTGGCCTTCACCTGCGCCTCGGCCTCGCGCAGCAGCGGCACGGTCAGCCGGTCGCCTTCCCAGAACTCGTAGGTGAAGGTGCCGATGTTCTGCTGCCAGCTCAACGTGCCGAACAGAAAGCGCCGGTCGGGCACGAGGTAGTTGCGATCGATCTCGCGCTTGACCGTGTTCGGCGTGAGCCGCGTGTCGCGCAGGAAGCGCACATGCAGCTGAAAGCGCGGCGTGTCGATGTAGTGCATGCGCGCCGGCCTGGCCTGCCGGTCGATCGCGAACAGCACGTGGGCCAGCTGCATCGGCGTGCCGGCGTCATAGACGCGCGCCAGCGTGTCGAAATCGCCCTGGCTGCGCAGCGCCGGCAACGAGGCCGGCACGGCGGGGCGCGGCACGAGCTGTGCGGCGGGCCCTTCGGGCTGCGGCTGGTTCTGCTGCTGGTAGTACGACGGCTTGCGCGCGAGCTGTGCACTGGCCGTCAGGCAGACGAGCGCCAGTGCACACAGGGCCACGCCCTTCTGCGGCCACCCGGACGCGATGCGGAGGATGTTTCTCTGGCTGTGCGTGTTGTTCTTCATAGGCTTCGGACTCCCGTTGCGACGAGCGCGAATTCTCGCTCGCCACCGGCCTTCAAGTCCCGCCGCGAGCACCGCCTTCGCCTCACCGCTACAGTCGGCCGCAAGGAGTGTCTTTCCCATGCAACCATTCGATTTCGACCTCTTCGTCATTGGCGGCGGCAGCGGTGGCGTGCGCGCCGCGCGCATGGCGGCGCAAACCGGCGCGCGCGTCGCGCTGGCCGAGGCCGCCGAACTCGGCGGCACCTGCGTCAACGTGGGCTGCATCCCGAAGAAGCTCTACAGCTACGCCGCCGGCTATGCCGAGGCCTTCGAGGAAGCCGAAGGCTACGGCTGGAAACTGCCCGAGGCGCCGCAGTTCGACTGGGCGCACCTCAAGACGCAGCGCGCCAAAGAGATCGGCCGGCTCAACGGCATCTACGGCTCGCTCTTGAAAAATTCGGGCGTCACGCTCGTCACCGGCTGGGCGCAATTGGTCGACGCCCACACAGTGGAAATCGAAGGCAAGCGCCACACCGCGCGCCACCTGCTCGTGGCCACCGGCGGCACGCCCTTCGTGCCCGACATTCCGGGTCGCGAACACATCGTGACCTCCGACGCGATGTTCGACCTCGACCCGTTCCCGAAACGCCTGCTGGTGGTGGGCGGCGGCTACATCGCCTGCGAGTTCGCATCGATCTTCAACGGTCTGGGTACGAAGGTGACGCAGCTGCACCGCCGCGCCCACCTGCTCACCGGCTTCGACGACGACGTGCGCCAGTTCCTCGCGCACGAGATGGGCAAGGCCGGCGTCGACGTGCGCCTGAACTGCGAGGCCTCGTCGATCGCACGCGGCCCCGACGGCCTCGTGGTCACGCTCGCACGCGGCCAGCAGATCGAGGCCGACACCGTGCTCTTCGCCACCGGCCGCGTGCCCAACACGCAGGGGCTTGGCCTCGAGGCCGCGGGCGTGAAGGTCGACGACAAGGGCGCCATCGCCGTCGATGCGCACTACCGCACCTCGGTGCCGTCGATCTACGCCGTGGGCGACGTGTCGACCCGCGTGCAGCTCACACCGGTGGCGCTGGCCGAGGCGATGGTGGTGGTCGATGCGCTGTTCGGCAAGGGCAAGCGCGGCATGGACTACGAGTTCATTCCCACCGCCGTGTTCACCCACCCCAACATCGGCACCTGCGGCTACAGCGAGATCGACGCACGCGCGAAGTTCGGCGAGGTCACCGTGTTCTCGAGCGAGTTCAAGTCGCTGCGCCACACGCTCTCGGGCCGCAGCGAGCGCACCTTCATGAAGCTCGTGGTCGACAAGAAGAGCGACCGCGTGGTGGGCCTGCACATGGTGGGCGCGGACGCGGGTGAAGTCGTGCAGGGCTTTGCGGTGGCGATGCGCGCGGGTGCGACGAAGGCGCTGTTCGACAGCACCATCGGCATCCACCCCACCGCCGCCGAAGAGTTCGTGACGATGCGCGAACCGATGCCCGGCTAGAGACTGGCCTGCGGCTGCTTGCCTTCGAGCAGCTTCACCATCACGAACAGCACACGGTTCGCCGGCGTCGGCACACCCAGCGCCTCGCCGCGCCGCACGACCAGCCCATTGAGGTGGTCGATCTCGCTGCGCTTGCCGCGTGCGAGGTCTTGCGCGGTCGACGAATACTGCGACGGCATCGACTGCGCGATGCCGCGCACCGCCGCGTCGACATCGCCCGGAATGACGACGCCTTCGGCCTTCGCCACCGCGAGGCATTCGGCGACCACATCACGGATCACGTCGCTCACGCCGATGCCCTGCACGAGTTCGCCGTAGGGCAGCTGCGACACAGCCGACAGCGCGTTGTAGGCGCAGTTGAGCACCAGCTTGGCCCACAGCGCGCCGCGCACGTTGTCGGAAATCTGCGTGGGCACGCCGGCGGCGATCAATGCCTGCGCGACCTCTTCGCTGCGCCGCGATGGCGCGATCACCAGTTCGCCGCGGCCGTGGTGCTTCACGTGGCCCGGCCCGGCCATCTCGGTCGCCACGTAGACCACGGCAGCGGCCACGTCGTGCGATGTCAACACCGATCGCACGCGCGCGTCGTTGTCGACACCGTTCTGCAGCGTGAGCACCAGCGCGCCGGGCGCGAGGTGCGGCTGGATCTGCGCGGCGGCCGATTCGGTGTCGGTGGACTTCACGCAGAACAGCACGAGGTCGGCGCCCTGCACCGCGCTCGCGTCGGTGCTCGCATCGAGCGGCACCTGCACGTCGAAAGTCTTCGTCTCCAGCCGCAGCCCGTTCGCGCGCACTGCCTCCACATGCGACGGCCGACCGATCAGCACCACCGCGTGGCCTGCGCGCGCCAGCATGGCGCCGTAGTAACAGCCGACCGCGCCGGCACCCATGACTGCGACTTTCATTCCTTCACCTTCCTGCATTCGTTGAGCGGAAACCATCGAGGTTAATCACTTCGCGCCCGGCACGCCGGGGCGCGCGCCGATGCACGACACCGCCGCGCGGCGACCGCCCACGCGTCACGCCCGCATTGCACAATGACGCCATGCCCTACATGCCCACCTTCGTCGCTCCCGCCCGCTTCACCGACGCCGCCGAGGCGCTCGACCAGGTCAAAGCCATCTACCAGGGCGGGCTCGCCCACCTGCGCGAATCGATGCTGCGCTTCGTGGCCGGCGAGGCGCTGCCGGGCCGGGTGCGGGCCTGCTACCCGTTCGTGCGGGTGCACACGCACACCGTGTCGCGCCACACGCCGCCGGCCAACGCCGGCCTGAGCTACGGCTTCGTGGCCGGCCCCGGCCGCTACGAGACCACGCTGACGCGGCCCGACCTGTTCTCGCGCTATTACCTCGACCAGTTCCGCCTGCTGCTCGAAAACCACCAGGTCGAGCTCGAGGTGGGCACCAGCACGCAGCCCATTCCCATCCACTTCTCGTTCGCCGAGAACGACCACATCGAAGGCACCATGAGCGCCGAGCGCCGCGCCCTCATGCGCGACGTGTTCGACCTGCCCGACCTGGGCGCCATGGACGACGGCATTGCCAACGGCACCTTCGAGGCGCTGCCCGGCGAGCCCCAGCCGCTGTCGCTGTTCACGGCGGCGCGCGTCGACTACTCGCTGCACCGCCTGCGCCACTACACGGGCACGGCGCCCGAGTGGTTCCAGAACTTCGTGCTGTTCACCAACTACCAGTTCTACATCGACGAGTTCGTGCGCCTGGGCCACGAGGCCATGGCCGACGAGAACAGCGAGTACATCGCCTTCATCGAGCCCGGCAACGTGATCACGCGCCGGCGCGGGCTGGCCGCGGGCCACAGCGACACCTTCGCCCACCTGCTGGACGGCAGCCAGGGCACCGCGCCGCCGCGCCTGCCGCAGATGCCGGCCTACCACCTCGTGCGCGAGGACTACAGCGGCATCACCATGACGAACATCGGCGTCGGTCCGGCCAACGCCAAGACCATCACCGACCACATCGCCGTGCTGCGCCCGCACGCCTGGATGATGCTGGGCCACTGCGCCGGCCTGCGCAACACGCAGCAGCTGGGCGACTACGTGCTGGCCCACGCTTACGTGCGCGAAGACCACGTGCTCGACGAAGAGCTGCCGCTGTGGGTGCCGATTCCGGCGCTGTCGGAAATCCAGCTCGCGCTCGAGCAGGCGGTGGCCGACGTCACGAAGTGCGAAGGGCCCGAGCTCAAGAAGATCATGCGCACCGGCACCGTGGCCAGCACCGACAACCGCAACTGGGAGCTGCTGCCCGCCAACCAGCCGCAGCGCCGCTTCAGCCAGAGCCGCGCCGTGGCGCTCGACATGGAAAGCGCGACCATTGCGGCCAACGGCTTCCGCTTCCGGGTGCCCTACGGCACGCTGCTGTGCGTGAGCGACAAGCCGCTGCACGGCGAGATCAAGCTGCCCGGCATGGCCAACCACTTCTACCGCGAGCGCGTGGAGCAGCACCTGCGCATCGGCATGCGCGCCATCGAGATCCTGCGCGAGGAAGGCACGACCCGGCTGCACAGCCGCAAGCTGCGAAGCTTCGCGGAAGTGGCTTTTCAGTAGGCTCCGACGCGTTTCGTTTGCTTTTCCTGTGCTTTCCCTCAGGGTTTCTCCCTGTGGGGGCGAGGGCGTGATTGCCTTGTTTCGCGGACATCATTGGCTGTCACGTACACCACTGGAAACACGATGCGCCCGTCTTCGCTGCCTGCAGCCGCCCTTCCCCTGTCCCGCCGCCGTTTCGGCACCTGGCTGGCAGCCTCGGCCGCTGCCGCCGGTGCGGGCCAGGCCGCGCTGTGGGCCGGCAACGCCCGTGCGGCCGACGCGCCGCTGAGCAGCAAGCTGCGCATCGTCATTCCCGCGAACGAAGGCGGCGGCTGGGACCAGACCGGTCGCGCCCTCGGCGCCGCCCTGCTGGCCTCGGGCGCCGTGGGCACCGTCACCTACGAGAACATCGGCGGCAAGGGCGGCACCATCGGGCTGGCCAAGTACGTCGAGAAGTACGACGCCGATCCCGAGGCGCTGCTGGTCAGCGGCATGGTGATGGTCGGTGCGGTGGCGCTGCAGAAGCCCGCCGTCACGCTGGCGCACGTGTCGCCCGTGGCGCGGCTCACCAGCGACTACGAGGTGGTCGCCGTCAAGGCCGACTCGCCCATCAAGACCCCCAAGGACCTCATCGCCCAGCTGCGCGCCGATGCCGCCAACACGGTCATCGCGGGCGGCTCGGCCGGCGGCGTGGACCACATGTTCGCCGGCATGCTGGCGCGCGTGGCCGGCGCCTCGGCGTCGCTGAACTACCAGCCGCACCCGGGCGGCGCGCAGGTGGTCGAAGCGCTCGACACGGGCAAGGCGGCAGCCGGCATTTCGGGCTACAGCGAATTCGCCGAGCACATCGCGAACGGCAAGCTGCGCGCCATCGGCGTGTCGTCCAAGCACCCGTTCCAGGGCATTTCGTCGGTGCGCCAGCAGGGCGTGGACGCCGACCTGGCCAACTGGCGCGGCGTGATGACCGGCAAGAAGGTGCCGCCCTACCGCCGCGGCCAGCTGCTCGACGCGGTGCAGCGCGCCACCGCGCACGACCTCTGGCAGAAGACCATCAAGCGCAACAACTGGGACCCGTACTGGATGGCGGGGAAAGACTTCGAGAGCTTTCTCGAGCTCGACATTGCGATGGCTGGCCCGCTGATCTATCTGCTCAAGCTGAAAGCCTGAGCGCCTTCAGGCAAACAACTCCGGCATCTCCCGCTGCGCCTTCGGCGTCAGCGTGAGCGCGCGCCCGTCGAGCTCTTGCCGCACCCAGCCGCGCCGCAGCGACAGCTGAAGCCACGCGGCGCCGAGTGCGCCGCCCAGGTGCGGGCGGCGTTCGCTCCAGTCGAGGCAGGCGCAGGCGAAACGGCGGCGTGAACGGCGCACAGCGTCGACCTCGACGCCCAGGCTCTCCAGCGCGATGGCGCCGTCGGGCGTGAGTTCGTACGAGCCGCTCTGCAGCCCGCTGAGCCAGCCCTGCGCATGCAGCCGGTCGTGCAGCGCGACGCCCGCGGTGCCGGCCATGTGGTCGTAGCAGGTGCGGGCGCTGCGCAGGCGGCTCGGCGTGTTGGGTTGAAAGGCGGCAGCCGTCGGGCGCGGCGCGCCGGCCACGACCATGAGGCTTTCGAGCGCAGCGGCCACGTCGTCGCTGGCCAGGCGGAAGTAGCGGTGCTTGCCTTGCACGAGCACCTCGACCAGCCGCTCTTCCTTCAGGCGCGCGAGGTGCGCGCTCGCGGTCGAGGCCGCCACCTCGGCCACGGTGGCGAGTTCGGTCGCGGTGCGGGCGTGGCCGTCCATCAGGCAGTTCAGCATGCGGGCGCGCGCCGGTTCGGCGATGGCGCCGGCGAGGCGGGCGAACTGGAAGTCGGAAGCGGTGGTGTCGTCCATGCGGCCATCCTAAAGCGACGCCGCATCCCACACTTCGTTCGCGACCGAAGTGTGTCGGCAGCTGCGAACGCACACTGCGCGCCATGACCACCGCTGTGCTCACCCACCACCCCGCCGACCCGGTCGCCGCCGCCACGCACGCCGACCCGTACCCGTACTACGCCACGCTGCGCGACGGCCCGCCGCTCGCGTGGCACGACGGCTTGCGCGTGTGGGTCGCGAGCCGCGCCGATGTGGTCATGCAGGTGTTGCAGGCCCACGCCCCGCTGCGCGTGCGCCCCGCCACCGAGCCCGTGCCGCGCGCGATCGTGGGCAGCCCGGCCGGCGAGGTGTTCGGCCACCTGGTGCGCATGAACGACGGCCCCGCGCACCAGGCGCACCGGCCGGCGTTGCAGCGCGCGCTGGCCGGGCTCGACCTTCATGCGGCACACGCCGCCGCGCTCGACGTGGCGCAGCAGATGCCCACGCACGCGCCGCTCTCCGATGCGCTGTTCTCGCTGCCCGTGCGGGCGATGGCGCACCTGCTCGGTTTCGACGACGCGTCGCTGCCACAGGTGGACCGCTGGATGCGCGACTTCGTCGCCTGCCTCTCGCCGCTGTCGAACGCCGACCAGTTGCAGGCGGCAAGCACGGCGGCCGGCGAGCTGATGAACCGCTTCGAAGCCCTGAGCGCGAACGCCTCGCCGCGCGACGGCACGCTGCTGGCGGCGGTGCTGACCGAAAGCGCCGCGAGCGCACCGCTCTCACGCGCGCTGCTGGCGAACCTCGTGGGCCTGCTCTCGCAGACCTGCGACGCCACAGCGGGCCTGCTGGGCAACAGCCTGATCGCACTGGTGCGCGAGCCCGCGTTGCGCCCGTTGACTCGCACGCGCGACGGGCTGCTCGCGATCGTCGAAGAGACGGCGCGTCACGACCCCTCAGTGCAGAACACGCGCCGCTTCGCGATCGAGCCCATCGAGATCGCCGGCACCTCGCTGGCGGCGGGCGATGCGGTGCTGGTGCTGCTGGCCTCGGCGCACCGCGACCCGGTGTTCAATCCCGAGCCCGACCGCTTCATGCCCGTGCGCGCCCGGCGCCGCGTGCTCGGCTTCGGCCATGGCATGCATGCGTGCCCCGGGCAGGCACTGGCCTGCACGCTGGCCGCTGCTGGCCTCGAGGCGCTGCTGCGTCAACAGCGCGCACCCGATCTCGATGCGCTCAGCTGGCACTACCGGCCGTCGGTCAACGGACGCATTCCCGTCTTCGACTGAGTCAATGCGCGGCCCAGCGGCCCGTGCCCGCAAGGTGCGGCGACAACGCGGCCTCGCCCCAACGCAGCGGCAATGCGGCCGGACGGCGCAGCGCACGCGTGACATGAAAGCGCATCAGTCGCTCCGCGCCCTCGAACGCCGCGACCTCGGGGCCGTCCGTGACGATCTCCGCCGTGGCGCTCAGGTGCAGCAGCTCGCCGGTGTCGAAATCGACGAACAGCAGACCCGCGCGCGGGTGCGCCTGCAGGTTGCCGAGCGTGTTGAAGAAGCGGTTGCCGTTGAAGTCGGGCACCGTGAGCACGCCGCCCGCATCGACACGCACGAAGCCCGGGCGACCACCGCGGTGCGACACATCGACGCCGTGGGAGCGCGCATCGGCTTCGTCGCCCACCGCCGCGGCGTCGGGGTACGCCGTGGCGATGAACAGCGTGTCGGCCGCGCCGATGAGCCGTTCGGCCGCGAGATCAAGCGTGTTGAGCCACTGCACGGCAGGCTCGTTGACGGGCGGTGCGGCAAACACCGGCTCGCGCGCCTGGATGTAGCGCGGGCAGTTGCCGAAGCTCTGCTGCACCTCGACCATGAAGCCGGCCGCATCGAGCGCCTCGACCGTGCCGTTCATGCGGTTGCGCCGACGCGTGTGCGGCTGGATGCCCAGCAGCCCCAGCGTGGCGCCGGGCGCGAGCTGGCCCGTGAGCGGATCGCCGGCGCCCGGCAGCGCATCGATGCGCAGGTGCGTGGCGTCGGGCGAGTGCACGAAGCCCGCTGGCGCGGCGAGCATGCTGGCCCACGGCTGCAGGTCGGCGTCGAGGCTGCCGACGACGAGGAACGGCAGCAGCGAGAAGAACTCGCGGTGCTGGTCGGGCATGTAGTCGCGGATCACGCGCGGCCCGATGGCCTCCATCTGCTCGCGCGAACCCACGAGCGACTGCAGCGCGCGCTCGCCCGCGTGGAATGGCGCGGCGATCATGCGACCGCCGCCAGGCCGACCGGTGTGCGCACCATCGGCACGAACCCCGGCAAGGCTTCCACGCGCGCCAGCCACGCGCGCAGTTGCGGATACGCGTCGAGCGACACGCTGCCCTCGGGCGCATGGGCCACGTAGGCGTAGTTCGCGATGTCGGCCAGCGTGGCCGACGGGCCTGCGAGAAAGGCCTGGCCGGTCAGGCAGGTCTCCATCACGGCGAGCAGCGCGTGCGAGCGTTTGACCGTTTCGGTCGGGTCGGTGTCCAGGCCGAACAACGCCATCACGCGCGCCGCCGCGGGCCCGAACGCCAGCGGGCCGGCCGCCACCGAGAACCAGCGCTGCACGCGCGCCGCGCCCACCGGGTCGCGCGGCATCCAGCGCGCCGGATCTGCGGCATAGCGTTCGTTGAGGTACACGAGGATGGCGTTGGAATCGGCCAGCGTGACGTCGCCGTCCTCGATCACCGGCACCTGGCCAAAGGGGTTGCGCGCCAGGAACTCCGGCGTGCGGTGCTCGCGCTGGCGCAGGTTGAGTTCGACGATCTCGAAGGGCAGGCCCAGCACCGTGAGGAAGAAACGCACGCGGTGCACGTGGCCCGAGATCGCGTTGCCGTAAAGCTGGATGGGCTGGGCTGGCACGCGGGCGGCGGTGGTGTTCTCGGTCATGAAGAGTCCTTCAGGTGGGTATGCCCTCGATTCTTCTCTCTTCCACCAAATGAATGAATAGCCTTTTCCGGATTTGACTGCTGCGTTTTCCGGTTTAATCGCGCCATGGACCGCTTCAAAGCCATGCAGACCTTCGTGCAGATTGCCGACCAGGGCAGCCTGACCCGCGCCGCCGAGGCGCTCGGCAGTTCGCTGCCCGCCGTGGTGCGCGCGCTCGCCGCGCTCGAGGCGCACCTGGGCGTGCGCCTCTTTCACCGCACCACGCGGCGCCTGTCGCTCACCGAGGAAGGCCGCCACTACCTGCCGAGCGCGCGCGAGGTGCTGCTCGCGGCCGATGCCGCCGACCAGGCGCTGAAGGCCGAGGCGCGCGAACCGGCCGGACAACTGGTCATCACCGCGCCGGTGCTGTTCGGCCACATGTACGTGGCGCCCGCCATCGTGCGTTTCATGCAGCGCCACGAGAAAGTGCGCTGCAGCGTGCGGCTGCACGACCGCACGGTGAACCTGCTCGAAGAGGGCATCGACGTCGGCATCCGCATCAGCCCGCTCGAAGACTCGTCGCTGGTGGCGCAGACGCTGGGCACCATCCGGCGCGTGGTGGCGGCCAGCCCCGCCTTCCTGGCACAACACGGCGTGCCGCGCCATCCGCGCGACCTGGCGGGTGCGCCCTGCGTGCGCGGGCGCATTGATGCACCGCCGCAATGGGCGTTTCGCGACGGCGGCAAGACCGTGTACGTCACGCCCGAGAACCGCCTCGAGTTCAACCATCTCGCGCCCGCCATCGAGGCCTGCGCCGCGGGCATGGGCTTCGGCACCTTCTTCTCCTACCAGGTGCTGCCGTATGTGGCCCAAGGCCGGCTGCAGCTGGTGCTTGAAGACTACGAGCCCGCGCCCCGCCCCGTGAGCGTGATCTACCCCAACGCGCGGCTGCTGCCGGCGCGCACGCGGGCCTTCATCGACTGGATGAAAACGGAGTTCAGCGGGCTGCGCATGTAGCGGCTGCGTCAATCGGCTCGCTGCGTCAGAATGGCCGCGTGCCATCTCTCACACCCCCCTCCTCGCCCTCTTCTTCCTCTTCCCCGTTGTTCCAGGTCCGTGGGCTGCGCAAGCGCTACGGCGAGACCACGGTCGTCGACGATCTCTCGTTCGAGATCGCACCTGGCGAGTGCCTGGGCGTGATCGGGCCGAACGGCGCGGGCAAGACCACCACCATCCGCATGTGCCTGGGCCTGACCGCGCCCGACGGCGGCAGCATCGAGGCACTGGGTTTGCAGATGCCGCGCGACGCGCTGGCCATCAAGGCGCAGTTGGGCGTGGTGTCGCAGTTCGACACGCTCGATCCCGACTTCAGTTGCGCCGAGAACCTCGTGGTGTACGGCCGTTATTTCGGTTTCAGCAAGGCGCATGTGCGCGCACGCGTGCCGCAGCTGCTGGAGTTCGCCGCGCTTTCGCACAAGGCCGACGCCAAACCCGGCGAGCTGTCGGGCGGCATGCGGCGGCGGCTGTCGCTGGCGCGCGCGCTGGTGAACGACCCGAAGTTGTTATTGCTCGACGAGCCCACGACCGGCCTCGATCCGCAGGCGCGGCACCTGATGTGGGAGCGGCTGCAGGTGCTGCTGCAGCAGGGCAAGTCGATCTTGTTGACCACGCACTTCATGGACGAGGCCGAGCGTCTGTGCTCGCGTCTGCTGGTGCTCGACCATGGCCGCAAGATTGCTGAAGGCCGCCCGCGCGATTTGATCGCCGAGCACTTGGAGCCTGATGTGGTCGAGGTGTATGGCAACGGTGCGCTGTCGCTGGCGGGCTCGGCGGAGCTGCAGGCTTTGGCTGCGCGCGTGGAGGTGAGCGGTGAGACCGTGTTCTTCTACACGCAGGATGCGCGGCGTTTGCTCGATGCGCTGACGCAGCATGGCGGGCTGCGCACCTTCCATCGGCCGGCCAACCTGGAAGATCTTTTCCTCAAGCTCACTGGCCGGCAGATTCGCCAGGATGGCTAGCTAGACCTTCTTTTATGAACACGACCACTGCTTCTTCTGCTGTTCCCCCCGAAACACCTGTGCCGCCTTCGCCCTCTGTGTGGCGCGCGCCTGAGCTGTCGATGCGATGGTGGCCGGTGTTTTTGCGCAACCTGCTGGTGTGGCGCAAGCTCGCGCTGCCTAGCCTCATCGGCAACATCGCGGAGCCGCTGATCTGGCTTGTGGCTTTTGGCTACGGCATGGGCGCACTCGTCGGGCAGGTGACGGTGGATGGCACGCAGGTGCCGTACATCCTGTTTTTGGCGAGCGGATCGATCTGCATGAGTGCGATGAATGCGGCGAGCTTCGAGGCGCTGTATTCGGCGTTCTCGCGGATGCATGTTCAGAAGACGTGGGACGGGATCATGAATGCGCCGGTGGGGCTGGATGACATCGTGCTCGCCGAGATGTTGTGGGCGGCGTTCAAGTCGATCTTTACTGTGACTGCGATCTTGTTTGTGATGCTGGGACTTGGGATCAGTCACAGCCCTAAGCTGATCGTGGCGTGGATGGTGTTGATTGGGTGCGGGATCACGTTTTCTTCTGTGGCGTTGATCTTCAATGCGTTGGCTAAGGGGTATGACTTTTTTACCTATTACTTCACGCTGTTCATGACGCCGATGATGTTTTTGAGTGGGGTGTTTTTTCCGCTGGAGCAACTGCCTTCTGCTGTGCGTGCTGTGGCTGCCTGGTTGCCGTTGACGAATGCTGTTGCTTTGGTGCGGCCGTTGTTTATGGATCGGTGGCCTGAGGGGTGGTGGGTGCATGCGGGTGTGTTGGTTGTGTATGCGGTCGTTGCTTTCTGGGTTGCTTTGGCTTTGACTCGGAAAAGGTTTCGGGGGTAGTTCGTTGATGCGTTGGCTTGGTTTGCTTCCCGAGGCCGGGTCTCGCCCCGGCGGGCGACCTACTTTTCTTTGCTTCGCCAAAGAAACGTAGGCAAAAGAAAGGCGACCCTGCTGTCTGCGTCCCTCCGCTTCGCTGCGGGCAACCTGCGGTGCTCACGTTTCGCGGGGTCTCGCCCAAACTCGCTTCGCTCAAACAAGGGCGAGCCCTGATCCGCG